>DKYS01000132.1 GCA_002493395.1 Turicibacter sp. UBA7094
ACAAAGAGCCATAAAAAAAACGTTAGAGTGTTATAAGGCCTCTAACGTCTTTTTATTTATTTCATATTTTGATTAATTTGTTTCATAACCTGGTTAATTTGTTTTTGAGAAGGCGTGCGCCCCATTTGCATCATCATTGTACGAACCACATCTTCGTTAATAGGTGGATTTTTTTGTAAATATTTTTTCAATTGACGTTGTGCAACAACAAATCCGACAGCAGCTCCTACTAATAGTGCTATAACGATCCATAACCAGAATACCCAACTCGTAAACATATCTATTTCCTCCAAACATTTTTACAATTCAATAGACCACTATCATACTCAATTTATACTAGATTCTAACCAAGATGTCAAGTAAATCTAGGCGAAACACCCTGTCATCGTCAATATTAGTCAGCGTTTACAAAAATAAAGTTGATCCACTGCTTCCCTTTTCGAGATAAAAAGGATTGTTTTCTAAAATGAAAACAATCCTTTTTAACATCTACTCCATTCCTTTATACAACGAAATAATATTTTCAACGGTAAATCCATAGGCCTCAATCACCTTATTTGCTGGAGCAGATGCCCCGAAGCGATCAATTCCTAAGACCCTTCCATCAAATCCTACATATTTATGCCATCCATAAGTTGCACCCATTTCAATCGCTAAACGTTTTGTCACTGATTTTGGAAGAATTGATTCACGATATTCTTTTGGTTGCTTTTCAAATAAATCCATTGATGGCATACTTACGACGCGGACATAAATCCCTTCATCTGCTAAAGCTGCCTGTGCAGCAACTGCTAAATTAACCTCTGAACCTGTTGCAATTAAAATTCCATCCATCTCTTGTTTGGCTTCGCTAACAATATAGGCTCCTTTACTAACGCCTTCATACGAGGTATTTTCCATCGTTGTTAAATTTTGACGAGTTAAAATTAAAGCAGTCGGTGTTGATGTTGACTCCATGGCTAATCGCCAAGCCGCTACTGTCTCATTTGCATCAGCCGGACGAATCACAGAGAAGTTAGGAATAGTACGTAACATCGCTAATTGCTCAATCGGTTCATGCGTTGGACCATCTTCTCCTACGGCAATTGAATCATGGGTTAAAACATAAGTCACCGGTAATCCCATTAATGCCGCCATACGCATCGCTGGTTTTAAGTAGTCACAGAAGACAAAAAATGTTCCACCAAATACACGAACCCCTCCGTGTAACATCATTCCGTTTAAAATAGAAGCCATCGCAAATTCACGAACGCCAAAATAAATATTACGTCCTGTTGGTGTTAATTTCGAGAAATCTCCACCATTTTTAATATTAGTCTTATTCGAATGAGAAAGGTCTGCTGATCCCCCTAAGAAATAAGGAATGACATCTGCAATTGCATTAATAGCCTCATGGTTTGTATCACGAGTTGCTTGAGAATGCCCCGCTTCATAAGATGGCATCACTCGTTCTAAATCAATGATTAACTCATTATTCATTGCCTTTTGTAATTCTTCTGCTAATTCAGGGTATTGTTTTGAATAATCAGAGAATAACTTATCCCATGCTTGGTTTGCCTCTTGTCCACGTGTTTTAACGTTTTGTTCAAAGTGACGATACACCTCTTGTGGAACGACGAATGGTTCATGATTCCAACCATACTGTTCTTTTGCATAAGCCCCATCTTCTTCTCCAAGCGGCGCTCCATGAACGGCATTGGTTCCCTGTAATTTTGATCCATAGCCAATGACGGTTTTAATTTCAATAATTGATGGTTTATTTGTCTCTTGTTTCGCGCGTTCAATTGCTTGATCAATGGCACTGATATCCGTTCCATCTTCAACACGTTGTACATGCCATCCGTAAGATTCATAACGTTTTAATACATCTTCAGTAAAGCTTTGTGTTAAGTCACCGTCTAAACAAATATCGTTTGAATCATATAGTACGACAACTTTTCCTAAACCTAAATGACCTGCCAATGAAGAGGCTTCACTCGTTACCCCCTCCATTAAATCACCATCACCACAAATAACAAAGTTGTAATGATCGATTAATGAATATCCTTCTTTATTATAACGGGCTGCTAAATATTTTTCAGCTAAAGCCATCCCAATCGCCATTGGAATCCCTTGTCCTAAAGGTCCGCTTGTTGCATCTACTCCATCAGTATGTCCAAATTCTGGATGACCTGGCGTTTTTGAGTCCCATTGACGAAAGTTTTTAATATCGTCCATACTCACCTGATAGCCAGATAAATGTAATAATGCATAAAGTAACATAGATCCATGACCAGCTGCTAAAACGAAACGGTCACGATTAAACCAATGACTATTCGTCGGATTGATATTCATATGTTTTGTAAATAAAGTATAAGCCATTGGCGCCGCTCCTAAAACGACACCCGGATGACCCGATTTCGCCTTATTAATCGCGTCAATACCTAACGTACGAATTGCATTAATTGATTGTAATGAGATGTTATTCTCCATATCAGTGACCTCCTTTTATACCATTTATATCTTACCCCATTGTTGAAAAATTTACAATATATTAGAAAAAAAGATGCTTTTTCTCTGATTTTTACAAAATAAAACAAATTATACCATTTGCTAGTTTAAACCTTCTCTTTTTATTAGAATTTCCTCTTCTTTCTCGTTTATTCCTCCAAAAACAAAATAAACGAAAAATAAAAACCTATGTGCAAAAGGAGGACCCTATCTATCGAAGGGTCCTTCCTTTTAATGAATATCTTCTGTTTGACGTTTTGCCTGAATTTGCTTTAACTTCTCAGGGGTGACATCCTCACCGTTAGGATCGATAACACGAACATTTTCAATTGTATTTTTCATGCTTTCTCTAAATGTTACTAAATATTCCTCACGAAGGGCTTGCTGCTCCTTAATCTCTTCCTCAGTTAAGGTTCCGGATTTTTTCTTTTTAGCTAATTCGTTTAAGCGGGCCATTTTTTCTGTCGTTAACATATTATATCACCTCGATTAGTCTTCCCATCATTAATATACCAAATTTATGACTAATTGATAACTCATAATATCCAAAAATCCAATTAATCTTGCAGCCTTCTTCTGATTCTCCTCGTTAGCTATTTCCAAATTTTACACAGCGAATTCCCCTCGAAAAAAAGAACGAACGTTTGATAAGTTATAAAATTACTGATATAATAAAACTATGATTTGGAAGGAGGATAGATAAATATGAAACCTATTACAAAGAGACAACAAGCTATTTTAGATTTCATTAAACAAGAAGTCGATAAACGAGGATACCCTCCTAGCGTTCGAGAAATTGGTTTAGCCGTCGGTTTATCATCGACCGCATCCGTTCATAACCAGTTAAATCAACTAGAAAAGAAAGGATTCATTCGAAAGGATAAATCAACGACTCGTGGAATTATGATTTTATCTTCAGAATCTTCAAGCGAATCACCTAAGGCTCCCTCTCTACAACCAGAATTGAAATCAGTCACAAATATTCCCCTTATTGGAAAAGTGACGGCTGGTTCCCCTATTGAGGCCATCGAAAATCCTGATGATTTCTTCCCCCTTCCCACCCATTTAATTCCTTCACATCAAAAAGTTTTTATGCTAAATGTTTCAGGTGATTCCATGATTAACGCTGGAATTTATGACGGTGATCAAATCATCGTTAAACAACAAAGTGACGCGAATAATGGTGATATTATCGTAGCAATGCTTGAGGATAGCCATGAAGTGACTGTCAAACGTTTCTTTAAAGAGGCCGATTATATCCGTTTACAGCCAGAGAACGAATTACTCGAACCCATTTTCTCTACCCAGGTTACCGTACTTGGCAAAGTCATCGGACTTTTTCGAACCATGTTATAAAAAAAGCTGTTCACCTAGCGTGAACAGCTTTTTTTATATTCCCTTTAAATACTGAAGGACGTCCTGTATCGTATGCTCAAAACACGTCACATCAACTTGAAACCAAGTCACATCCATCTGATTATTAAACCAAGTATACTGACGCTTAGCATAACGTCTTGAATTTCTTTTAATCAATTCTTTACTCTCTTCAAGTGAAATATTTCCCTTAAAGTACTCGTATAACTCCTTATAACCAATCGCGCGAATCGACTGGGCCGTTTCAGGAATCCTGCGATCATATAATGACTTCACTTCTTGTACTAAACCTTTTTCATACATTTGGTCCACACGCTGATTAATTCGTTCATATAAAACTTGACGATCGTCCGTTAACCCGATGACACATGCATCATAAATCAGACAATGGTCTTGCTGTTCAATCATTTCTGACTTTTTAACGCCTGACGTTTCGTAAATTTGAAGCGCACGAATGACGCGTTTACGATTATTAGGATGAATGTTTTTTGCTCCCGCTTCATCTAATGCCACCAATCGTTCATGAAGCTCCTCATTGGTTAAATGCGAATACTTCGAATCGTCCGCGTCAATAGATTGGGCATCCTTTACAAACTCATAATCGTATAAAACACTTTTAATATACAGACCCGTTCCACCCACAATAATCGGAAGCTTACCACGAGATTTAATCTCAGAAATCTTTTCACGCACTGTTCGTTGAAAATCTGCAACCGAATACGGTTGTTCAGGGTCCTTCTCATCAATTAAATGGTGCACAATTCCTTCACGCTCATCCATTGTAATCTTGGCCGTTCCAATATCTAGGGTACGATAAATTTGCATCGAATCCCCACTGATAATTTCACCATTTAATCTTTTAGCAAGTTCGATACTCATCTTCGTTTTACCAACAGCCGTTGGTCCTACAATACATAATACATCCATTCTTTCACCTACATTACCCGTTTAAACATTTTTTCAATTTCATACTTGGTCATTTTCACAATAATTGGCCGCCCATGCGGACACGTGTACGGTTGTTCACAATAGCAAAGACTTTGCAATAATTCCTTAATCTCATGCTCATTAATATATTGATTCGCTTTAATAGACCCTTTACAACTCATCATAATCGCCACCGATTCTCGTAATTTTCCGATATCTATTTGATGATCTAAAATAATCTGATGGAGAATCGTTTCTGCAATCAGCTTGACATCTAACTTTTGTGCCCAAACGGGAATCGTCCGAATGACGAGGGACTGTCCCCCGAACTCCTCAATTTCAAAACCAAACTTTACAAGTGAGGGTAAATACTCTTTTAATAACAATAACTCATTGGCGGAATACTTAAGAACAATTGGAATAATTAATTCCATACAATCTCCATTCACATCTTGCAGGAGCTGATAATTTTTTTCATATTGAACCCGTTCCATGGCCGCATGCTGATCGATAATAAATAGCCCCTCTTCATTTTGCGCGAGCAAATAGGTCCCGTGCAATTGACCGATATAATAAAGTTCAAGCTTTCTCTTTGCCGTCTTCGTTGGGACCGCAACTTTAAACGTCCCTTTTGAATCCATCGCTTCGCTTAAATTATCCTTTAGGTTTAACGCTTTATCCTCACGAATAACGTCCTGCTGATTTACTTTTTCTGCTTGTGATATCTGTTTAGGCGATGGAGAATAGGTTTGCGGTTGCGAATAAACAGAATGATCAGTTAAATCTGGGTGAACCTCTTGAACAACCTCCTCGATTTTCGGTTGGACAGTTTTAGGTTCTGGCTCAATAACGACCGATTTAACAACAGGGTTGGGAATATATTCAACTTGGTGCAATACCTTTTTTAGTTCTGTATAAATGAAAGATCGTAAAGCTTCCTCTTGAGAAAAGCGAACCTCTAATTTGGCAGGATGAACATTAACATCCACTAACATTGGGTCGAACGTTAAATGCAACACGACAATGGGATACTTATCTTTAGGAAGTAGTGTATGGTAAGCATCTAAAATCGATCGAATGATATTGTAATGACGAATCGCACGCCCGTTAACAATGATAGTCATATAATTTCTTGAAGCCCGATTAATAATTGGATCACTAACAAAACCTTTAATTTCATACGTTTCGTTTTTAGCATGAACAGGAATCATTTTCTTGGCAATATCAAATCCATATACACTGGCAATCACACTTTGTAAGTTATTTTGCCCATTCGTTTGAAAGAGTAACCGTTGATTGTTCAACAACTTAAAGGCGATATCCGGATGAGAGAGGGCAATTTTATTCATATAATCCGTAATATGACTAAGCTCCGTATTTAACGATTTAATATGTTTCAATCGAGCAGGCGTATTAAAAAATAGGTGATTCACTTCCATTTCCGTTCCCTTACGCATGACACCAGGTTTAGAAGCGATAACTTCCCCGCCTTTAATATTTAAATGAAGCCCACTCAGCTCCCCATCCGATGTTTTCACATGAACATCGGCCACTGAGGCAATTGACGGTAACGCCTCGCCACGGAAGCCTAGCGTTTGAATTCTAAAAATGTCATACTGCGTTTTAACTTTACTCGTTGCATGGCGCTCAAATGCAAGATGGGCGTCCTCCTCACTCATTCCTTCACCGTTATCAATAACCTTAATTTGACGAATTCCAGAGTCTTGAAGATGAACCTCAATCATGGTACTTCCCGCATCAATCGCATTTTCAAGTAGCTCTTTAACAACAGAAGCAGGACGTTCAATAACCTCTCCTGCTGCAATCATATTCGCCAATTGCTCACTCATCCGTTTTATTTTCCCCATAACCTACCTCCTTTCATTATTTCATTTTCAACTTTAACTCATACATGATATTCATCGCTTGCATCGGTGTTAATTGATATAAATCAATCGCTTCTAATTCTTTAATAATCTCCTCGTAAGGATAAGACTTAGGTGTCTTCTCCACTTTTTGTACTTCCTTGTTCGTTGGCTGTACTTTTTCAAATAAAGACAATTGACCCGGTTCAATATTAGGCGCTTGCATTTGAACTTCCGGCTCACTTACCATCATATTTTTCGTATCTGATGGGACTTCTTTAGACTTCGATGTTTCATCGGAAGCCGTGATAACCATCTTATCTTGTTCTAGCGACTCTAATAACTCTTTTGCCCGTGTGATTAACCTTTTCGGTAACTTTGCAATTTCAGCTACATGAATTCCATAACTTTTATCAGAGGGACCTTCCATCACTTTATGCATAAAAATTAATTGCCCCTCATGCTCTTTCGCGCGTACATGACGGTTTTCTAAATGAGCACATTTTTCTTCTAATTGAGTTAACTCATGATAATGGGTTGAAAATAACGTCTTTGCCCCAATTTCATCATGAACATATTCAATAATAGACTGCGCCAAAGCCATCCCATCAAATGTGGCAGTTCCACGACCAATCTCATCTAATAAAATCAAGCTATCTTTTGTCGCATGCTCAAGCGCATAGTTCGTCTCCATCATCTCAACCATGAAAGTACTATGGCCTGATACTAAATCATCTGCCGCTCCAATTCGTGTAAAAATTTGGTCAAAAACGGGAACATTCGCATAACTTGCAGGAACATAACATCCAATTTGAGCCATAACGGCAATTAATGCTAATTGACGCATATACGTCGACTTTCCTGACATATTCGGACCGGTAATTAATAAAATAGATAAATCCTCGGGCATGATGCAGTCATTTTCTACATATTGTGTTTCTTTTAACACACGCTCAACAACCGGATGTCGTCCATCCTTAATCTCAATCGTATGATTTTGATTGAGTTGCGGACGGATATAACGATTTTCTTCACTTATTGTGGCAAACGATTGCAACACATCAAAATATGCCATAACCTTTGCAATCTGTTGAATTTTAGGAATTTTATTTTTGATAAATTGTCTTAATTCTGAAAATAATTCATATTCGAGCTGAATCGATTTATCTTCAGCATTTAAGATGAGATTTTCTTTTTCTTTCAACTCTTTGGTCACAAATCGCTCAGCATTGACAAGTGTCTGCTTTCTCTCATAACCCGCATCCTCTGGAATCAAGTGAAGATTCGCCTTACTCACTTCAATATAATACCCAAACACCTTATTATATTTAATTTTTAACGAACGGATGCCCGTCTTTTCACGCTCCGCCGCTTCTAATGCTAAAATCCACTCTTTTCCGTGAGAAACAATATATCGATACTCATCTAATGTTTCATTATATCCTTCTTTAATAATTCCCCCTTCTTTAATACTAATCGGCGGATTATCAACGATTGCCTTTGATAAAACTTCGGTGATATCCGAACAATCTTCCAATTTATCTAATTGTTGCGTAATCGTTGGCATCGATAGCCGGGCTAGTAATGACTTAATCAGCGGGATTTGGACTAATGACGAATTTAATTGCAGTAAATCGCGGGCGTTCGCATTTCCAAAACCGATACGACCTGACACACGCTCTAAATCATAAACTTCATCCAAATGTTGTTTTAATTCCTCTTTCAACATGAAGTCTGCCATAAAAGCTTCAACCACATCTAAACGCTCATTAATGACCCTCATATCAATCGATGGACGTTCAATCCATTGCTTAAGCAAGCGACTTCCCATTGCTGTTTTTGTTTTATCTAACAACCAGAGTAACGACCCCTGACGTGACTTTGAACGAATCGTTTCTGTCAATTCTAAATTGCGACGAGAATTATAATCAATGCTCAAATAGTTCTCATTTTTCGTTAAATTAATCGGTTGTAAATGACCAAGGGCGCTTTTTTGTGTTCGTGTTAAATAATTAATCAGTCGACCAAAAGCTTTTTTTATCCCTTCGTCCTCAACATCCTGAGCTAGCAATTGATATTCAATCGGAATCTCACACGATTCCTCCGTTGATAATACGAGTTGTTTTAGTGCTCTTAAGTTATCAAACATCTGAAGATCAACATCAGACCCTACAACAATCTCCTTACATCCTAAACTAATCAATTCGCCAATCAACAACTGATTTTCCTTTGGCAAACGCATCGCATAATTTTCTCCTGTCGATAAATCACAATACGTCACCAGATAGGCATCTTCCCCTGAAAAAATCGAAAGAATAAAGTTATTCTCCTTCTCATTAAGAGCGGTCTGATTCATCACTGTTCCGGGTGTTAGCAAACGAACAACTTCCCGGCGAACAACCCCTTTCGCACTTGTTGGATCCTCAACCTGTTCACAAACCGCGACCTTATAACCTCTTTCAATTAATCGATTCATGTACGTATCCGCCGAATGGTGAGGGACCCCGCACATTGGTACACGCTCCTGCGTTCCTGCCTCACGACCTGTAAGAGCAATTTCTAACTCCTTAGAAGCAAGTTGAGCATCTTCAAAAAATAATTCATAAAAATCTCCTAATCTAAAAAAGACAAAGGCGTCTTGATAATTCTCTTTAATCGTTAAATATTGTTGCATCATTGGTGTATATTCATTTTTATTGCGCATCGTACAAAACTCCTTCTTCTTTTACACATTCTTATATTATAGCATAAATTGTCGAAACAAAACCTTTAAGAATATTTCATTTTTCTCACAACTAATCCGCTAAAAAAGACTCTGTTAAAACCCTTCAGTAAGATAATCTTGATAAAAACAGATTTCACTATTATAGTCTTACCCTATCCTGCGTGAAGAGTATATATCTGTTTATATATGGGCAATTTTAAATCATTTTAATCATTTCCCCAACAACCTTCTAAAAATAAAAAAAAAAGAATAAGGCGTTTACGCCTTATTCTCCTCGGAATGGTGAACTTTTTAAAAAGTTCGGGTTAATCTGTTGATCGATTTCATCATCTTCATCGTCTACATCAACGTCGCTTTCGACCGGTCCTAAGATTGAAACACGCATTTTTGTTTCTCCGATAACTTCAACGACAATTTCGAACTCAACTTCAACAACAATTTCGCCATCTTCAATTCTTGCATCTACGCAAGTTGGTTGTTGGATCGTTCTAGCAATGACTTCATCACCTTCGTATAAACAATCACGAATGGTACGATGAACATTAACTTGATCATCATATTCAATTGTTTGACGTGCTACTTCTGTTTGTGTATTATCAGCAAATGAGTACCACACGTTAATGTCATACATCCCTTTTACATCAACAGCATTATCACATTTTCTAGCTCCAAATTTATGATTAATGATCCAGCACCCTAAAATACTATCTGCAGGACTTCTTAAATCATTAAGAGGTGATGTGATTTTAAATCTTTTTTTCCCTTTACCAATCACGGCTTTTGTTACAATTTCACGAATATCATTCATCCTGAATACCTCCTCACTCATACTATATTCAGCTCTTGACCTATTTGATACTTAATTCATTCATTTTATAAGGTTTTCTTTTTCTTAAGAATACGCTTTTTTTACGAATTCTTCATCCTCGTTCATCCTAAAGTTAAAAACACCTTAGTTATTCACTAAGATGTTTATTAACCTTATACTGTATTATATGAGCCATCGTCGAAAAGAGTTCATTCAACTCAATTTGGATTTGAATATATTCATTGAAGAGGGGATGATGATAAAGTTCATTTTCTAACGCCTTTAATTCTGCTTCTTTTTGAGATTGGGCATTCGTTTTTCCATAATGACCAAGCTTTATAACCTCTTTTTGCATCTTAATGTACTCGTCATACATGGCGAGTAATTTTTTATTTTGATGGACTTTTTCGGTTAGCAATCGATATCGCTTGATAACAGGATCATTCGCTAATCTCTCATTCAGACGCTCAAAAGAAGGAAGATTAGTTAGTTGTGTCATCTGTTACCATTTCTCCAGTTAAGTGCCATGTTTTAGCTTCCGTAATTTTTACTTTCACGATTTGACCGATTTTTTTCTCATCGCCTTTGAAGTTAACTAACTTGTTATGACGTGTATATCCCGCTAACATCGTATCGTCATTTTTACTTGTTCCTTCCACTAACACCTCGACGATTTGTCCTTCAAAACGTTCATTTCCTGAACGGAATCCACGATTAATCGCCTCATTTAAACGATGGAGTCGATCTTTTTTCTCAGCCTCAGAGACATTATCCTCCATTTTTGCGGCAGGTGTCCCCTCACGTGGTGAGAAGATAAACGTAAAGGCTCCTTCATATCCTACTTCTTCTACTAAAGATAATGTTTCTTGGAATTGTTCCTCTGTTTCCCCTGGGAATCCAACAATAATATCCGTTGTAATCGATACACCCGGAATCGCCTCTTTTAAATCACGGACTAATTGTAAATACATCTCACGTGTATATTTACGATTCATACGTTTTAACACCTCATTATTCCCTGACTGGACAGGTAAATGAATATGTTCCATTAAATTCCCACGTTTTGCTAAAGCTTTAATTGTCTTTTCATCGAAATCGCGTGGATGAGATGTTGTAAAGCGAATACGAGGAATCTCAATCTCATGTAAATCATTTAATAAATCCCCGAATGTGTACTCACGATCTTTAAAATCTTTTCCGTAAGCATTAACATTTTGTCCGAGTAAAGTAACTTCTTGATACCCTTCTTCTGCTAAATGCTTAATTTCAGCAATAATGTCTTCTGGTAAACGGCTACGTTCCTTACCGCGAGTATAAGGTACGATACAATACGTACAAAATTCATCGCAACCATACATAATGTTAACCCATGCTTTCGTATGCCCCTGACGAGTACGTGGCATATTTTCAATAATTTCTCCCTCTTGTGACCATACTTCAATCACACGCTCTTTCCCCATTAATGCATTATGAATATACTCTGGTAAACGATAGATATTGTGCGTTCCAAAAACGAGATCTACATGTTGATGCTTCTCCATGATTTGATTAACGACCTTCTCCTCTTGAGACATACAACCACAAACCCCTAAGATTAAATCAGGATTTGTACGTTTTAATGGTTTTAAACGACCTAACTCACCAAACACACGATTTTCAGCATTCTCACGAATTGCGCACGTATTTAAAATGATTAAGTCTGCCTCTTCATGAGAGTTTGCCTTGGTATAACCTAACTCCTCTGCAATCCCAACAATTGCCTCTGAGTCGTGCTCATTCATTTGACAACCATAAGTTTGAATTAAATATTTTTTCCCTTTACCAATATTTTTAATGCTTTCTTCAATCGCAAAATCACGATGGACATGAGCTTGTTCACGACTGCGTTTACGAGCATCTTTAATACTTGGACGTTGAAAATAACGGCTATAATCTTTTTCACCTTTTACAGCATTCGTTTGTAATGATAATTCCTTTTGTTGTTCGTTCATTTTTATCACCTATATTTAAAGATTTATTCATCAACTTCATTGTCTACGTGACAAAACTTGAGTCACTTCGTCTATTATACATTACATTCTATCAAATAATCAACTGATGTAACTAGTACGCCTCCGTCTCATAAAAAAAAGCCAGCGACCCGATCGGTCACTAGCTTTTTCGCTACTGGCGTGATTCCACAATTAACTTAATCGCCGTGCGTTCTTCCCCATCAATTAAGATATCTGTAAACGCTGGAATACAAATTAAATCTTTACCTGTTGGAGCTACATATCCTCGCGCGATAGCAATAGCTTTCACTGCTTGATTTAATGCTCCTGCTCCAATGGCTTGAATTTCAACAAGCCCTCTCTCGCGAAATGCATTAGCTAATGCTCCCGCAACTGAATTAGGATTTGATTTTGATGATACTTTTAATACTTCCATGGTAGTCCCCCTCTGTTTTTGTTTTACACAGACATTCTATGCGCCAAAAAACGATTAAATGACTACTTTTTAAAAAGTTGAATCTTTTTTTAAATTAATCCGTTGAATTGAGGTAGCCTTTCCTGTCTTTTCATTAATATCAATTAAGACCGCGTTAAGCTGCGCTGCTCCCTGTTCAAGCGCATTAAAGCGAATAGGTAAGCCTGTCATAAATTTATTAATGACATTTTCACGTTCAACACCGATGACACCATCTAATGGCCCCGTCATCCCAACATCTGTAATGTAGGCCGTTCCCTTCGTTAACACTCGCTCATCTGCCGTTGGAACATGCGTGTGTGTCCCAACAACAGCACTTGCACGGCCGTCTAAGAAATATCCCATCGCAACTTTTTCACTCGTAGCTTCTGCATGAAAGTCAACAAAAATAATATTTGTTCTTTTCTTAGCTTCTTTAATTAAATCGTCTACCTTTTTAAATGGGCAATCACTCATTGGCATAAACGTACGCCCTTGAATAGAAATAACTGCTACTTCATAAGCGTTAAACTTAATAAATGTTAATCCCTTTCCAGGATTTGAATCAGGAAAGTTAGCTGGACGAATTAATTTATCTGTCTCATCAATGAAATCAAAAATCGAACGATTATCCCACGTGTGATTACCGAGCGTAACGACATTCACACCTTGCTCTAATAAAAATTTATAATACTTTTCGTTAATTCCCTTCCCGTGGCAAATATTCTCACCGTTTGCAATAATAAAATGCGGTTTATGTTGTTCCTTAATTTTAGGTAATTGCTCCTTGATCATTTCTCGTCCTAATGATCCATAAATATCTCCTATAAATAAAATCTTCATGTTATCTGCCTTTCTAGTCGTCAATTACACCTCATGTCAAATGGCGTATAGACCGGTATAAATTTTATCTTATTCTAATGCTTGTTTTACCACATCTGTGGCTGACTATTTCTACATAGTAAAGAGCTATTAATGAAACTCATTAATAGCTCTTTACTCATTTTAATCCCTATTCGTTTATCTAGCTGTTTCAACAGCACGTGTTTCACGAATAACTGTAATCTTAATATTTCCAGGATACTCTAATTCATTTTCAATGGTTTGACGGATTTCTCGAGCCACTTGATGTGCCTGAACATCATCTAATTGTTCTGGAATAACAGCGACCCGAACTTCACGTCCCGCTTGAATAGCAAAGGCTTTCTCTACCCCTTCGAAACGACACGCAATATTTTCAAGTTGTTCAAGTCGTTTAACATAATTCTCTAATGATTCACTTCTTGCTCCAGGTCTAGCAGCAGATAATGTATCAGCTGCAGCAACGATAACTGCAATTAAACTTTGTGGCTCACGATCTCCATGATGCGATGCAATTCCGTCAATAACTACTGGATGTTCACGATAACGTGTAGCCAATTCAATTCCGATTTCAACGTGACTTCCTTCAATTTCATGATCCACTGCTTTTCCAATATCGTGGAGTAATCCTGCTCGTTTAGCCAGTTTAACATCTTCTCCTAATTCGGCAGCAATAATTCCAGATAAAAAAGCAACTTCCATGGAATGTTTCAACACGTTTTGCCCATAACTTGTACGATAATTTAATCGACCAAGAATTTTCATTAAATCTGGATGAACTTTACCAATTCCCACTTCAAACACGGCATTTTCTCCATATTCTCGAATGCGAAGATCAACTTCACGTCGTGTTTTTTCAACAATTTCCTCAATTCGAGCAGGATGAATACGTCCATCTTGAACCAATGTCTCAAGCGTAATACGAGCAATTTCACGTCTAATTGGATCAAAACAAGATAAAACGACGGCCTCTGGTGTGTCGTCAATAATTAAATCAACACCTGTTAATGATTCAATCGTACGAATATTACGGCCTTCTCGACCAATAATCCGACCCTTCATTTCATCGCTCGGTAAATTTACAACATTGACACTGTAATCACTCGTTTGCTCTGAAGCATATTTTTGAATGGCTAAAACAATCAATTCTTTTGCCTTTTTATCTGCCTCTAATCGGGCTTTTTCTTCTTCATCTTTAATATACTTCGCAACCTCGTGTGACATTTCATCCTCAACCTGTTTAAAAATAATGTCACGGGCCTCATCCATCGTTAACCCTGAAATCTCAATTAACTTTTGGCGTTGCCCCTCTAAAGTTTCTTCCACTTTGCTTTTTAGATCTTTTAGTTCGAGTTGTTTTGCAGCGATAGCTTCATCTTTCTTTTCAAGAGCCATTTCACGCTTCTCTAAATTTAAAATACGGCGATCAATTGTTTCCTCTCTTTGTACTAAACGTTCTTCTAAACGTACGAGTTCTGTTTTCTTCTCCTTAATGTCACGTTCTGCGCCAACTTTAAGTCGTTGAACCTCTTCTTTCGTTTCTAAAAGTACTTCTTTTTTCTTTGATTCCGCTTCTTTTTCAGACCTTGAGATAATATGTACAGCTGTTTGTTGAGCTCTCTCTAACTCAGCCTCATACACCTTTTTTCTCATAAAATACCCAATAACTAACCCTATCCCTACTAGCAAAATGGAGATGATCATTTGTGACATAACTGCACCTCCAAATATTTGATATACGATTATCCGCCATAGATCTATTTAACGGCTCTATAGTTTTAAGATAATTAGCATTATGATATAATACTACATTCTTTATTTTAATATTATTGTAATAACATGTCAAGAATTCCACCCCAATCTAAAGAAAAGTAACACCAAAAATTGGTGAACCTCTTTCACCCCATCCCCCTCCCCTATAAAAAAGGATAAACAAGTCCTATGAACTCGTTTATCCTTTTCCTTTCTATTCTTCAATCATCGCTGCTTCCTGACTTAACGTCGGAATATTTAATTCTGCTCGAATTAAATCAGCAATCTCTTCCATAATGAATGGATTTTCCTTTAAGAATAACTTAGCATTTTCTCGCCCTTGTCCCATCTTCTCTCCTCGATAAGAGTACCAAGAACCGCTCTTTTCAACAATATTATACTCAACAGCTAAATCTAAAATTTCACCTTGTTTTGAAACACCTTCACCATACATTACATCAACTTCAACTGTTTTAAACGGTGGTGCAACCTTGTTTTTTACGACTTTAATTTTAGCCACGTTACCGACAATATCTGTTCCAAGTTTGATCGCTTCACCACGGCGAACTTCAAGACGGATAGTTGAGTAAAACTTCAATGCACGTCCACCTGGCGTTACCTCTGGATTACCAAACATAACTCCGACTTTCTCGCGAATTTGATTAATAAAAATAGCAATCGTTTTAGTGGTATTAATAGCCCCTGATAGCTTACGCAACGCTTGCGACATTAAACGAGCCTGTAATCCGACGTGGGAATCTCCCATCTCACCTTCAATTTCTGCCCGTGGGACTAATGCTGCAACTGAATCGACAACTAAAATATCGATCGCTCCACTTCGAACTAATGCCTCAGCAATTTCTAAAGCTTGTTCTCCCGTATCCGGCTGAGAAACAAGCAATTCATCAGTATCTACTCCTAATTTTTCTGCATAGGCTGGATCAAGTGCATGCTCAGCATCGATAAACGCAGCGGTTCCACCTGATTTTTGCACCTCTGCGATTGCATGTAAAGCAAATGTTGTTTTACCTGAACTCTCGGGACCATAAATTTCAATGACGCGCCCGCGGGGATATCCCCCAACACCTAAGGCAGAATCTAGAGCAAGCGATCCTGAAGAAATGACTTCAATACGCGTATCCGTTTTTTCTCCTAATTTCATGACTGATCCTTTACCGTATTGTTTCTCAATACTTTTCAAGGCCTGCATCAATGCAGCTTCACGATTATTACTCATCAGCTATATCCTCCTATATCCTGTTTTATCTAATTTTTCTATCTACATTTAACATACCCATTTTAGGTCTAAATTCCTTTAATTTATTTTAATAATAAACTAATTTTTATTTAAAAGCAACAAAAAAGCGAAAACTCGTTCGCTTTTTTGTTGCTTTTTACTTCGCTTCATCGAAAATATGTAAATTTTTGTAGATATATTCAATCCCTGATGCAACGGTTAAAACGACCGCTAAAGCAATAAAAATTCGATCCACTGGCCAATTAAAAATTTCGAATGGATAGTTTAATAAAAGTAAAGTCGAAATCATAATAAATTGTACCACTGTTTTGATTTTTCCAAGCCATCCTGCTGCAATAACGACTCCTTTTGAAGCAGCAATCGTTCTAAATCCAGTCACGATAAACTCACGAGCTAAAATAATAAAAACAACCCAACCAGAAATTAGACCATTTTCAAGTAAAACTAAAAGAGCAGCCGTAACTAAAAGTTTATCTGCTAATGGATCCATAAACTTTCCAAAATCGGTAATCATATTATACTTGCGTGCGACATACCCATCGATAAAATCGGTAATAGCCGCCAACAAAAAGATAATTAAACCTAAAAGATTAGCATACGGGATTAAATAGTTATTAATTGAAACAGTATTCACAATCAAACTTGGAATGTAAAAACACACAATAAAAAATGGAATTAAAACAATACGTAATAACGTTAACTTATTTGCTAAGTTCATACTCACACCTACTCAGTTTTTAGATTAATTTTTATATATTGATGAGGAGTTGACGGTTGGAATTCAAGTAATTGACCATCAACTAAAATTCGAATGGCTGTTGCGTCCCCCACATTAAGCTCTAAAGTTCCGAACTGATCTTTCGTAATTCTTTGTTCGAATACCCCCGCTGCTTGATAAGTTTCACCTGGAATTAAGTTTTGGCTTCCAAGTGTTGCACTGAGCCAACAAGAGGCCGTAAACTCTAACTTTAAATCTGCCCCATCTTGAGAAGTCAGAACATCAAAGACGATTTCTTTATCCGTCTGTGAGACTAATTTTACATCTAACGCTTCCATCGGCGTCGGTTCCTCTGTTTGAGAATTATTTTCTTCTTTAGGCGCTTGGATATCTTCACTCTTTACTTCTTCTTTTTTATCCGAATCAATTAAAGTTGAAGACTCTGGATTATTGATGACGATATTTTTATCCTCTTTAGGCGTGGCACTTTTAACCATGTCTACCACATAAAAAATTCCGAGACCTACGACCAAAACTCCACAAATAATTCCGGCTATACGCCCGATGTTTTGATTTCTTTTCTCTACTTGTTGCTTTTGAATTTTTACCTCGACTTCTTGTTGAATTTGATTCCCATAAAATTGTTGATACAACTCCCCGACATTCAACGATAAATATGTTGCATACTTTTTAATATACATTTTCAAATAAAAAGAATCAAACCGTTCAAAATCCCCATTTTCTATATTTTTTAAATGTTGAATTGGAACCCCGATTTGGGTAGATACTTCCTCTAACTCAAGTTTTTGATTTTGACGTTGTTCTCGCAAATAATCAGCTAATTGTTGATTGCTTTCTTTATTTGAAAAATCCATTTTGGCACCTCCCACAAACATCCTTTTATAAGCAAACTAAATTAATAATAGCATACCTATATTTAATAAAAAAGTAAATA
>DKYS01000063.1 GCA_002493395.1 Turicibacter sp. UBA7094
GAGCAAAGCGAACCATCCTCCATTGCTAGTGAATGGACCTGTATTATTACCCCCAACAATGGATTTTATCTTTAAGGGGCTGTTTGGAAACGGGTTTCCTACGCCAAGTAGCGAAAGCTCTTGGCTATCCACCGCTGGTAGGGCTGGGTTCCCTAGCGTACGTAGCGGAGCTCGTACATTTCCCCAATTGCTAGGGCTATACCCTTAGTATTTATAGGAAGAATGCTTCCTTCAACGGGCATGGCTTGAATTTATTAAACATCCCGAAAGTCAAGTAAGTTATGAGTTGGCTCAGCAACACGAAACGATTCGTGAAGCAAAGGATGAACTCCTTGTTCTAAGTTGTAATGAAAAATACCGTTTATACTACGAAGCCCGCTTAAAGGCCCTACTTGATGAAACAAGCCGTCTACAAACAGCACGTGACGAAGGACTCGAACAGGGAATCCAGCAAGGACTTGAACAAAGAAAGATGCAACGGGATTTAGAAATTGCCAAGAACCTATTAGATGTTTTAGATGATGAAACAATTGCGTTTAAAACGGGACTAACCGTGCCTACTGTCCGCCAATTAAGAGAAGATGCAAATAAATTAAAAAAGTAGCCACTGAGCTACTTTTTTAATTTATTTATCTTATCGGTTCTAGTATACTTCCCACACCATTTAAAAGCAAAAAAGGCGTCCCTGAGGACACCTTTCATGATATAAATTGGTGCGGGTAACAGGAGTCGAACCTGCACACCGAAGGTACTAGAGCCTAAATCTAGCGCGTCTGCCAATTCCGCCATACCCGCAACTTCTTTACACTCTTATTATATCAAATCTCATCCAAAAAGCAACCCTAAATCATCCAGTTTTTAAATTTTTTTCAACTAAAAACTCCCCCTCGTGTAGGGGGAGTCTCATCAAGCTTTATTTAATTGTTCCATCTCATTCAAAATAGGTTGTAATGCTTTTTCTTGGTCTCGATAAAAAACACTCCCTCGAAGATGGATAAACTTCCATCCTGCCCGTTCAAGCACTTGTTGGCGTTCCATTGCCTGCTCAATCTTTTCAACCCCATAAAACGTATCGCCATCACACTCAATCGCTAATCGTTGACGCCCACTTTCAATCACGAGATCCATCTGATATTTCCCAATCGAAACTTTCGATTTAACCTCATAACCACGGGATTCTAATGCTTGTTTTACATCGCACTCTAGCATTGTCTCGCACTCACGACTCACTAACTCATACATAGGTCTTGGATGCTGACAATAAGCCAATAACTCATAACGTAAATCCTCAGGTGATAACTGACTTAACGTTACTGAATGATACAAACGCATTTGCGAACGTGCGCGACTAGCCGCAACATTAAATCGTTGCGTATACATTTTCTTATTTAACGCATTGTATCTCACATTTGGAGCAATAACGAGCGATAAAAACATAACATCCCGCTCATCTCCCTGGAAAGAGTACGCATCTCCGCAAATAATCTGACGCTCAACCATTTCCTTCTCGCCAATAGCATCTAACAATAATTTTTGGATAAGTTTCGCCTGCTCCCCGCCTAATAACGAAATAACCCCCATACTCTTACCTTCATATTGCTTATTTTCAATACAAGACTTAATATCTTCTACAATACGAATTGCTTCATTGATATTCGTCTTTTTCTCATCACGAGCACCATTTTCTACATAGATCGCCATTACTGGCTGATTAAACTGTTCTGATAAGTCTGGTAACTTCAAAGGAATCATCTCATTATAATAGGCTAAATGATTTGAAAAACCAATAATTTCAGGAACACAGCGAAAATGTTCCTTCAACATAAGCTTCCCTTTACTTGAAAAGACCCGACAAGCAATATCATATAAAGATGTTTTTAAGTCATAGGAATTTCCATTTTCAATGTTATATAAATAGCGACTCATCAAATCCTTCACTGCCGCATCAGAAATTCCTGGCATGATTGGACTAATCTGTTGATCATCTCCAACAATCACGACTCGTTTTCCACGCATTAAAAGCGGTAAGCTCAATACGTTACACTGGCTACTTTCATCGATAATAACGACATCAAATAAATCAGGATTAACTTTAAAATTTTCAATAGCCTCTTTTGATGGCATAATCCAAACTGGAATCGCGTTTTGGCACTTCTCCATCTCTAGTCGTGCTTCGCGTCTAAATTTTTGTGCTTGACGCCCTGTTCCCTTTCCGATTCGATTCATCACCTGCATCCATGTCTGAAGGGCACGATCCTCCTCAGGTGTCACTCGATTTAAAAGATTATTCCACGTCATTTTAAAAATCAACTGCTTAATAAGCGATGTTTCTTCCTTCTCAAGCATCCTAAACTTCATTTCTAAATCGTCGCTTTTCCACTCCTCCAAAGAATCTAAAAACGTCACTAATTTAGCATAATCAATAATTTCTCCAAGCGTTCCAGGCATCGGCCCTTTAACCCCAACACCCGTCATGATTTTAGTTGCGAATAAAGGCATGGTCCCTTTTAATAACGTTAATAATTCATAAAAATATTGATATTGCTCTTTGATTTGATTTAAAAATTGTACTTTTGCAATTTTCTCTGAAAACAATGCCAAATCTTTATTAACGAGTGCATCATAAATTTCTTGTCCCACCGAGTGAATCTGTTCACCAATTAAAAGCGGTTTGTATTTATTTAAAAGCACTTGATAAACGTCTTGCCATCCTTTTTGTCTCATCTTATTTTTCGTTAATTCAATCGAATACGAGAGCGCCTTTAAATCAGATAAATTTTCATACCCAATCTCTTTATAGCCGGTAATAATCGATGATAAAAACGTATTAAGTTGCTTGATTTCCGTTAGACATTCCATAATCAGACCAAATTGTTTCATCTTTTGATTATGGGCAAATAAAACTTGGGTTTCATCTCCTTCAATGAAGTCTCCTCCATTTGGCGCCATATTTTTATTCCAAATTTTTGAGAATTTTAAGAGTAATTCATTTTTTTGTCGTTGTGCCTCCACACGAGTTAACTCATCTAAGGAAGAAATTTTATTTCCATTCACACGGGTATTTTCATAAAAGGTACGAATATCACCTTTAAATGTTAGATAAAGACCGCCAATCCCTTTTCCTGCCTGAAGGCGTTCTTTTAATGAAGAGATGATGTGTTCATATTTTGGATGATCATAATAACTACACTCAACAATATCGTTGACAAGAAGAACCTCAATCTCATTCAACCGAGTCATAATATCCTTTAATCGATTAAAGACGGTCTCCCAAATCAATGATCGTTCTTCATTTAATAAACATTCTTCTAAGATGCGTTGTTCCAGCGGATCTTTTAATTTATCAATTTTTTGGCATAGTGGTTCTAATTGTTGGCTTAATGCTTCAATAAATGTCCGGTTTTCCTCAAGCTCATAAAGTTTCGGCATCAGCTCCAGTTCTTCAATTCGCGTTAAATACCCTCTTTCTTCGTTTAATAGTTTACGATACTCTTCTAAACTCATTAAACGATTGAGAGCCGGTAACTTAAGTTGGGCGACCTCTTGATGATGCTTTGGAAGAGCCCCTTTTAATTCCCAAAGCGTGACAAATTGATCCTCGCTCAAAGGTGGCGTGGCCTCCATGTCAACTTTATCTTTCACCCATCCTAAACGCTCACTTTGCGCAGCAACAATTTGGGCAAATTCATAAGGTTGACATAATTTATCCTTCCACATTTGTCCCTTTGCATCCAGTTCCTTAAAACGAACTAAATTATTTTTAGTGATGCTCTTTTGACGGCGCACCATGTCTAATTGACGGCCAAGTACTTGAATCTCTTTTTCCAGCAACTTCGTATCATAGGTCGCCAGACCGTCGGAAATCGCACGAATGGATTGCTCAATTTGGGCAAGTGAGTGGCGGTCTCCACCTAAAAAGGAAACACAAAGTGGTTGAATCTCCTCTGGTAACTTTTCAAGTAGAACGCGGAGTGCCTTATCTTTCTCACTCGTCACTAAGACACGTTTCCCATGGGCTAACAAATGCGCGATTAAATTAACGATGGTATGACTTTTTCCTGTTCCTGGAGGCCCCTGAACCGTAAGTGCAATATTATTAGCAAGTCTTCTAGCAACATCTTTTTGCTCCTCATTAGCAGGTAACGGAAACAACAATTGCTCACAAGTCTCTGCCCATTCTTTGGCTTCACTAGTCGACTGTTTTAATCCATTGACATCAATAATAGCCTGAAGGGGTTTCGGAATCATTCCTCCCTCACTAATATAATCAATGGTTGATTGTAAATCTTCCTTTAACAACGCCTCTGAGCGCTTACGTACAAATAACACACTCTGTTGCTTAATCATCGGAAACTTACTAACTAACTCCACCTCATCTGACGCTAAATACACGCCATTAGGATGCATATAATGAACCAACTGTCTTAAAATTCCCTCTGTTGTTTCAGAATCAAAGGGTGAAATCGTCTGATCTAAAACAGCCTCCTTTAACTGCATAATCTCTTGCTGATTCGAGAATTCAACTCCTGCTAAAACCTCTAAATCTAATTGATAACCCCGAGTGCTTGGCAGTAATTTCGCTACTCCACGCTCAGCATCAAAATCAAGCTCTAATTTCATCACAAGCATCGGATGATGAATAGGTTGTTTTAACTGGTACGTTAAAAGACCGATTCCCATCATAATCTCAAACGATTGTTCCTCTGATTTCATCATCTGTCTTAATTGAAAGAAATAGTCATACATTTTTTGAATTTGACGCTTTTCTTTTTGAAGATGAGCCCACTCACTCCATGCCTCAATCCATGATTTATAACAACACAACAACTGTTTCATAAACGACTCGGCTGTCTCTAGTCGTAAATCAGCTTCCTTTTTTTCAATGATAGAATCCGAATAATCTAACAGCAAGCGTTCCCAGCGTGTCAGATTAACCATCGCCGATTCGGTCATTTTAAGTTTAGACTTTAGTTGAGTGAGCTGTTGCACCATGATCAGCTCTAATTCACTCGCTTCACAAATAGAACTTCCATCTTTTGTATAGTCAAACTGAAGTAAAGATAATACTTGACCTAATTTATCATCAAAGGAAGGGTAGTCACTTTTAAACGTTTGCTGGTGTACTTCAAGGTAGGCCCCTGAATCAATGCCACTCCCCCCTAAAAAGCATCCTTTGGCAGAGGGTAGCTCCTCTAACATCCATGTTTTTTCATACTTTTTAATCTCACGAATGGGTTGATTCGTTAAATGGCGGAGTGCTAATAAATACTCAAATAACTGTTTTACCTTCTTATCCAAACCCTTCACTCCCTTAACTCGCACTTTTTTTCATTATATCACATAAACTAACAATCTCCGCCCTATTATAAGATAACATATTCCGACAAATTCAAAAAAAAGATGTCTAATATGCTCAGACATCCTCTAAAATAACCGGAATTCCTAACAAGATTTGCTCTGATTGTTCAGAATCTGTTGAAGAAAGGCGGAAACTTCCAATAATTACAACAAGGAGAAAGAAGAACACGAGAACAATCAGCATAAAAATATTTAATCCTCGATGCACTTCATGAGGTTTACCAATCTTATCTTTTGATAAATAATCGGTTGTAACTCCTGCCTCTTTTAAATCTTCCTTACTAAACTCTTCATACTCTAAATCATCATAATTAATAGGAGCAGTATCATTTTCAGTCATAATAATCCCTCCTTTATTAATTATTATATTAGCTTTTATCTTAATTGACACAAAAAAGACCTATGTAAAAACGCCTGATGGCATCATCCATAGATCTATCTATTTATCGCCTACTTCGCAACACTACCTGCAATATTTAAAACGTCCCACGTTCTTGAAAAAGGTGGAGCATAACATAAATCTAACATCGCAAGTTGATTCGTTGTTAATCCCGCAAAAATCGCAGTAGCCAACACATTCACTCGTTGAACGGCATCCTTACGTCCAACCACCTGTCCGCCTAAAATAACTTTCGTTTTCGCATCGTAAATTAATTTTACTGAAATTTTTGATTGTCCTGGATAATAAGAGGTCTGGTTCATATCCGTAATAAAAACTGATTTATAATCAATTTTTAAACGCTCGGCTTCTCCTTCAGATAACCCCGTACGACCAGCCTCCAAGTCTAACACCTTTAAGCAGGCTGAAGCTAAAGAACCATTAAACTTTTGGTGAGCACCTCCAAGATTTTCACCAATAATACGTCCCATCTTATTCGCACCCGTTGCTAAAGGAATATAAGCCGGCTCACTTTTTAACACATGGGGAATCGTCGCACAATCGCCCGCCGCATAAATATCCTTCATCGACGTACGGCCTTCCTCGTCAATCACTAATGCCCCGTTTGTCATCATCTCAATTCCACTATCTTTTAAGAACTGCGTATTAGGTCGAACACCCGCCGTTAAAACAACAAGGTCGATATCAAATGTCCCATCAGTCGATACCACTTGCTGAACTTGCTGATCCCCCACTAGCTCAGTTACCGTATTAGATAAATGCAAATGAACACCTTGAGAGCGCAACTCTTCCTCTAACAAATCGGTTATTTCCTTATCAAACGTATCAACTAACACACGCTCATTTAATTGGAACACATGAATTTCTTTCCCATACTGTTTAGCAGCCTCGACAACCTCTAAACCAATAAATCCTGCCCCAACAATAGCCACACGTTTTAAAGATTCCTTAGCCATCGTCTCTTTTAAAGCCAGGCCATCCTCCATACTTTTTAAGGTAAAGACATTTTGAATATGGACATTCTTAATTGGAGGAATAATCGCACTCGCTCCAGTTGCAACCATCAACTTATCGTAACTATCCGTAAAAATATCACCCGTTAACAAATTCTTAACCGTCACCATCTTATTCATGGAATCCACCGTTAAAACCTCATGCTCAATATGAACTGAAATACCAGACGCATTAAACTGCTCAACTGTTCTAGCAATCATTTGTTGAGAATCTTCAAAAAAATTGCCTACAAAATATGGCAATCCGCACGCCCCAAATGAAACATGCTTCGATTTTTCATAAACGACAACTTGAGCATCTTTAGTTGAACGTTTTAACTTTGCCGCTGCACTCATCCCGGCAGCAACACCACCAATTATAATAACTTTCATAGAAAACCTCCTTTAAACCAAACTTTATAAATACTCACTTATTATATATGCTCTGTAACAAAAAAAACACCCCTAAGGGTGTTAAAATTCATATTGGAGCGGG
>DKYS01000011.1 GCA_002493395.1 Turicibacter sp. UBA7094
ACCCACACCATTTGACAAAGAACCGAATTTCTTCACCCACACCATTTGACAAGGAGCCAAAAAAACCATAGAAGATAAAGTCTTCTATGGTTTAAAAAATTATACTAATTCAATAACTACCATTTCAGCTGCATCCCCACGACGAGGTCCAACTTTTAAAATACGAGTATATCCACCATTACGTTCAGTATAACGTGGTGCGATATCAGAAAATAATTTTTGAACAGCTGTTGCTCCTGTTTCGTCGTTTGCTACCTCTGCACGTACATATGCAGCTGCTTGACGGCGTGCGTGTAAGTCCCCACGTTTACCTAAGGTAATTAACTTTTCAACTACCGAACGTAATTCCTTTGCACGAGCTTCAGTTGTTACAATGCGTTCGTTAATGATTAAATCTGTTGATAAATCACGTAACATTGCTTTACGTTGATGACTAAGACGTCCTAATTTTCTATAAGCCACTTAAAATTCCTCCTTCCATATGAAAATGGAATTATAACATTATCTATATTATTTAGTGCAACCTAAGCTTAATCCTAATTCGTCAAGTTTATCCTTAACTTCTTTTAATGATTTTTTCCCTAAGTTACGAACTTTCATCATATCCTCTTCAGAATGACGAGCTAATTCTTCAACTGTATTAATTCCAGCGCGACGTAAACAGTTATATGATCGCACAGATAAATCTAACTCTTCTATTGGCATTTCTAATACTTTATTCTTCTCTTCATCTTCACGTTCAACAATAAATGATGCTAATTGCCCAGCTTCATTTAAGTTAACTAGAATACTGAAATGTTCAACTAAAATTTTAGATGCCAATGAAATTGCTTCCTGAGGATTTACGCTACCGTTTGTCCACACTTCTAAAGTTAATTTATCATATGACGCATC
This sequence comes from Turicibacter sp. UBA7094, assembly GCA_002493395.1. Taxonomy (GTDB): domain Bacteria; phylum Bacillota_I; class Bacilli_A; order MOL361; family Turicibacteraceae; genus Turicibacter. The sequence continues at coordinate 895 of DKYS01000011.1, forward strand.
TTGCCCTACACGTGTTTTTACAACATCATATGAGACACGTGTTACTGGGGTATAAATGGCATCAATTGCAATCTCACCAGTATTTTCTAAAAGTTTTTTGTTATCATCAGCTCCAACATATCCATTCCCACGACGTGCTCTCATAATCATACGTAAACGACCTGTAGCCGATAACGTGGCAATATGTAAATCCGGATTAATGATTTCTACTTCTTCATCACACTCGATATCAGCTGCTGTTACTGCACCTTCTCTTGCAACATCAATACGTAGTTCCTTAACTTCTTCTGAATCAATAGACAAAATTAAATTTTTTAAATTTAAAATAATTTGTGTTACATCTTCAACAACACCATCAATAGAGGTAAATTCATGTTGAACTCCTTCTATAGAAATAGATGTTACCGCAGCTCCAGGAAGTGATGATAGTAATACTCGACGTAAGGAATTCCCTAACGTAGTACCATATCCACGTTTTAGAGGCTCAATAACAAATTTCCCATAGAATTCATCTTTGATGTATTCTTCAATTTCAATTCTTGGTTTTTCGATTTCTAACATCGATTTCCCTCCTCAGGATCGCTTAATAGTAGGGTACTACTTTCAAATAACTTCCTGATTAACCACGTGGGTGTTTTGGTGGACGGCATCCGTTATGAGGAACTGGAGTAACGTCTTTAATAGCTGTTACATCTAATCCTGCAGCCTGTAAAGCGCGGATAGCAGCTTCACGACCAGGACCAGGACCTTTTACTGATACGTCTACACTTTTCATTCCGTGATCCATTGCAGCCTTAGCAGCAGCTTCTGATGCCATTTGAGCAGCAAATGGTGTTGATTTACGAGATCCTTTAAATCCTAATGCACCTGCACTTGACCATGAGATTGCATTACCATGAGGATCAGTAATCGTAACAATTGTATTATTGAAAGTCGAGTGGATATGTGCTACACCTGTAGCAATATTCTTTTTAACACGACGTTTACGACTAACTTGTTTACGTGCCATATGATGACCCTCCTAACTATTTTTTCTTATTAGCAACTGTTTTACGTGGACCTTTACGAGTACGGGCATTATTTTTAGTATTTTGTCCGCGTACTGGTAAACTTCTACGATGACGGATACCACGGAATGAAGCAATTTCCATTAAACGTTTAATGTTTAATGAAACTTCACGACGTAAGTCCCCTTCTACTTTTAATTTATCTACTTCCGCACGAATACGGTTTAACTCATCTTCAGTTAAATCACGTACACGTGTATCTTCTGATACACCAGCAGCAGCTAAAATTTGTTGAGCCGTTGGTTTACCAATTCCATAGATATATGTTAACGAAATTACAACGCGTTTGTCGCGAGGAATATCTACACCAGCAATACGTGCCATACATTGCACCTCCTAAAGCTTATCCTTGTTTTTGTTTATGTTTTGGATTTTCACAAATTACCATTACTTTTCCTTTACGGCGAATAACTTTACATTTATCGCAGATAGGTTTAACAGATGGTCTTACTTTCATGAATTAAAACCTCCTCATTTTTCAGTATATCGGAGTCTATTTGTGACGATATGTAATGCGCCCACGTGTTAAGTCATAAGGAGATAATTCTACTGTTACTTTATCACCTGGTAAAATACGAATGAAGTTCATACGGATTTTACCAGAAACGTGAGCAATTAATTGATGACCATTTTCTAATTCTACTTTAAACATAGCGTTTGGCAAATTATCGATAACGGTAGCTTCTACTTCAATAACATCTTGTTTAGCCATTGATTATGCCTCCTTACCTTTATAACTTAGTTAATATTTCATATCCATCATCTGTAATAACAATGGTATGTTCAAAATGGGCACAAAGAGACTTATCACGAGTTACTACGGTCCAATTATCTGATAAGGTACGAACATACCGTTCTCCATAATTAACCATAGGCTCAATTGCTAAAGTCATACCCGTTTTTAATCTTGGTCCTCGACCAGGAGGTCCATAGTGTGGAATTGAAGGATCTTCATGTAGATCTTGACCGACACCATGCCCAGCGTACTCACGGACAATCGAAAAATTATAAGATTCCACGTATACCTGTATAGCGTGTGAAATATCTGATAAACGATTACCCGCCTTTGCATACTCTAGACCAACAAATAATGATTGCTTCGTTACATCTAGTAATTGTTGAGCCTCAGAAGAAATATTTCCTACTGGATATGTCCAGGCTGAGTCACCATGATATCCATGATATTTTGCACCAATATCGATAGAAATAATATCTCCATCTTTCAAAGTACGATTCCCAGGGATACCGTGAACAAGCTCCTCATTTACTGACGCACAAATACTTGCAGGAAACCCATGATAACCTTTAAAAGAAGGTATTGCACCTTGACTACGAATTACATCCTCAACAATTTTATCTAATTGTTTCGTTGTAACACCGGGCTTAATATGTTTTTGTACCTCTTTATGAGCTAAAGCTACAATTCTCCCGGCTTCTCGCATAATGTCAATTTCGCGTGGAGTTTTACAAATAATCATTATTTATTGCCTCCAAGCACCTCTCGAATTTCTTCAAATACAAGATCAATTGATTGTTGACCATTAATATTAACAAGATTTCCTGCTAAAGAGTAATAATCTAATAAAGGCTTAGTTTGACTAACATAAACATTTAAGCGATTACCAACCGTTTCTTCATTATCATCTTTACGTTGATATAATTCTCCACCGCACTTATCACAAATATCTGTAACTTTAGGCGGATTGAAGATCATGTGATATGTTGCCCCACATGAACGACAAATGCGACGTCCTGTTAAGCGCTCTTTAAGAATGTCTAAATCAACATCAATATTAATTACATAATCAATCTTAGAATCAAGAGAAGTCAGTATTTCATCTAAGGCTTTTGCCTGATCTACTGTTCGTGGAAATCCATCTAACAAGAATCCCGACTTGCAATCTGATTCAGACAAACGATCCTTTACAATACCAATTGTAACATGGTCAGGTACTAATGCACCTTGATCCATGTAACGCTTAGCTTCCATACCTAATTCAGTTTGGTCCTTTATCGCCTTCCTAAACATATCTCCCGTTGAAATATGTGGAATTTGATAATTCTCAACAATTTTTTCTGCCTGAGTGCCTTTTCCAGCACCCGGAGGCCCCATAAATACGATTTTCATCATATCACCTCAATTATTTGATGAATCCTTTATATTTTTGATCCATTGTTTTTGTTTGGATTTGTTTAGCAGTTTCTATTGCAACACCAACTACGATTAATAAGCTTGTACCACCAATTTCAACACTACTTGGTAAATCTGTGATTGCACCAAATATAATCGGTAAGCCGGCAATAACTACTAAATAAATAGCTCCAATAAAAGTGATACGAGATAAAATTTTAGATAAATATTCTTCAGTATCAACACCAGGTCTTACACCAGGAATGTATGATCCTTGTTTTTTTAAATTTTCTGCTACTTTTTCCGGACTTACTTGTACAAAAGCATAGAAGTAAGTGAAAGCAACGATTAATACAACATATAAAATAAATCCAATCGGTTGCTGATAATTAAATATAGCTTTAATTACATTAGTTGCACCTGAATCGGGCAAGAAATTCACCACAGTTAAAGGTAAACTTACAAGTGAAGCTGCAAAAATTACGGGAATTACTCCAGCCGAATTCAACTTCAACGGAATAAAGGAATCTTTACGTCCCGATAACTGGGCGGAATTATGTCGATTTGCATATTGAATTGGTAGTTTTCTAGTTGCGCTCTGTAAATAAATAACAGCAATAATTGTCAGAGCTAACAATGCTAACACTGAGATAAATGCTAACACGTTAGAAACTGTTATATTTACTAGGTATTTTGTGTATAAATCGTTTAGCATATATGGAACACGAGATAATATACCTGCTACGATAATCATTGATGTACCATTACCAATTCCTTTACTAGTAATTTGATCAGCAAAAAATATCATAACAGCAGTACCCGCAGTCATAGCTAATGCAATATACAGATAAGTAATCATTGAATGACTTTCAAGTAATACTCCGCCATATCCCAAGTCAAAACCAATTGACATAGCAATAGCCTGAATAAAAGCAAGAACTAATGTGACATACCGAGTTAATTGATTTAATTTACGCTTTCCTGTTTCCCCCTCTTTTGCCCATTCAGACAAAATAGGAACTACATCCATCTGAAGCAATTGGATTACAATAGATGCCGTAATATATGGGGAGATTGACATTGCAAATAATGAAAATCTTTTCAAGGCCCCACCACTTAACGTATCAAAGAATCCTAGCATCGGAGTTTGTGTTGCTTCTAAAACAGAAGTATTAATGGCTGGCACAGGAACATACGATCCAATACGGTATACAATGAAAATTAATAAGGTAAAGAGAATTCGTTTACGTAAATCATCGTTCTTCCATATCTTACTGAAAGTAGTCATTATACCACCTCGATTGATCCACCTTGAGCCGCAATTTGTTCTTCTGCTGTTTTTGAGAATTTAGCTGCTTTAACAGTTAATTTCTTATCTAGTTGTCCGTTTCCTAAAACTTTAAGCCCTGCGTGTAATTTTTTAATTACTCCAGTTTCTAATAAAAGTTCTGCAGTAACAACTGTTCCATCTTCAAATCTATTTAATTGATCTAAATTAACGATAGCGTATTCTTTACGGTTAATGTTAGTAAATCCACGTTTTGGTAAACGACGGAATAAAGGAGTTTGTCCACCTTCAAATCCTAAACGAACTCCACCACCTGAACGAGCGTTTTGTCCTTTGTGCCCTTTACCAGCGGTTTTACCTTGACCTGAACCGTGTCCACGACCGATACGTTTTCTATCTTTACGAGACCCTTCAGTATACGTTAACTCATGTAATTTCACCGAAAGTCACCTCCTCTTTAATTATTTCTCTACTACAGTCAATAAATGAGATACTTTATTAATCATTCCGCGAATAGCTACATTATCAGCCTTAACAACTGTTTGGTTTAATTTTCTTAACCCTAATGCTTGAACTGTTGCGCGTTGAGATTCATTTTGACCGATTACACTACGTGTTAAAGTAATGTGTAATTCTTTAGCCATTGGAGTTCCCTCCTTATCCTAAGATTTCTTCAACAGTTTTCCCGCGTAATTCTGCTACACGTTCAACCGTTTTTAAATTTTCTAAACCGTTAATTGTTGCGCGAACCATGTTAATAGGAGTGTTTGATCCTAAAGATTTTGATAAGATATCTTGTACTCCAGCTAACTCTAATACGGCACGCACAGGCCCACCTGCGATAACTCCAGTACCGGCAGAAGCAGGTTTTAATAAAACATTACCAGAACCGAATTCTCCAATAATTTGGTGAGGAATAGTAGTTCCAACTGTTGGCACATAAATTAAATTCTTTTTAGCACTTTCTACTGCTTTTTTAATAGCTTCAGGTACCTCTTGAGCTTTACCAGTACCGAAACCAACGTGACCATTTTTGTCACCGACAACAACTAATGCAGCAAAGCGGAAACGACGTCCACCTTTTACTACCTTCGTTACACGATTAATAGTAACTACACGTTCTTCTAGTGTTAAGTTACTAGGGTCAATGATTTGACGCATCTTTGTCCCTCCTTCTTTAATTAGAATTTTAATCCATTTTCACGAGCTGCTTCAGCTAATGCTGCAACACGTCCATGATAGATATATCCTCCACGGTCGAAAACAACTGATGAAATATTTTTTTCTAAAGCGCGTTTCGCAATTGAAGCACCTACTGCTTTAGCTGCCTCAACATTCCCTGTAGAAGCAATATTTAACTCTTTATCTAAAGTTGATGCACTAACTAATGTAGTACCAGTTACATCATCAATGATTTGCGCATAAATGTGTTTGCTAGAGCGGAAAACATTTAAGCGTGGGCGCTCTGCAGTTCCTGTAACTTTAGCACGTACACGGTAATGTCTTTGTTTACGTAACTCATTACGTGATACTTTCTTAATCATTCAGGCCACCCCTTTCAATTATTTTTTAGCTTTTTTACCTTCTTTACGACGAACATGTTCACCTTTATAACGGATTCCTTTTCCTTTATATGGTTCTGGAGCACGTACAGCACGGATATTAGCAGCGAATTCTCCAACTACTTGTTTGTCGATTCCTTTTACTACAACAGTAGTATTATTAGGCACTTCAATAGTTACACCATTAGGTGCTTCCATTTCTACAGGATGAGAGTATCCAGCATTTAAAACAAGTTTTTCTCCTTGTTTTTGTGCACGATATCCAACCCCGATAATTTCTAATTCACGAGTGAACCCTTCAGATACACCAACAACCATGTTATTTAATAATGCACGTGTTGTTCCGTGTAACATTTTATTTTCTTTGTTATCATTTGGACGAACTACAGTTACCTCGTTTCCTTCAACTGTAATCGTCATATTTGAATTAAATGTACGAGAAAGTTCCCCTTTAGGTCCCTTCACAGTAACTAAATTATTTTCAGCAACAGTCACTTCAACACCAGAAGGTAATGCTACTGGTTTATTACCAATACGAGACATTTATGTGACACCTCCTGTCCTTATTTATTACCAAACGTAAGCTAATACTTCTCCACCAATTTGTTGTTGACGAGCTTCTTTATCAGCCATGATTCCTTTAGAAGTAGATAAGATAGCGATACCTAATCCGTTTAATACTTTAGGAACCTCATTATTTTTAACATATACTCGTAAACCTGGTTTAGAGATACGTTTTAAACCTGTGATAACACGTTCATTGTTTTTACCGTATTTTAAAGCAACACGTAAAACACCTTGTTTGTTATCTTCAATATATTCTACATCGCGAATGAAACCTTCACGCTTTAATAATTCTAATACTTCACGTTTCATCTTAGAAGCTGGCATTTCAACCACTTCATGACGCATTTGGTTTGCGTTACGAATACGTGTTAACATATCTGCAATAGGATCTGTCATTACCATTTATTTTTCCTCCTTCCCGTTTCAAGAGAATTAAGTTTATTACCAGCTTGCTTTTTTTACACCTGGGATTTGTCCTTTATATGCTAATTCACGGAAGCAAATACGGCATAATTTGAATTTGCGTAAGACAGAATGTGGACGACCACAACGCTCGCAACGTGTATATTCACGAACTGCAAATTTTTGTTTACGCTGTTGTTTAATAATCATAGATTTTTTAGCCATGAGTGACGCCTCCTTTCATTAATTATTTTTGAAATGGCATCCCTAATTGAGTTAACAACTCACGAGCTTCTTCGTCTGTGTTAGCAGTTGTAACTACAACGATATCCATTCCTCGAACTTTATTTACTTTATCGAAGTCGATTTCTGGGAAAATTAATTGTTCTTTAACACCTAACGTATAGTTTCCACGTCCATCGAATGATTTTTTAGAAACACCACGGAAGTCACGTACACGTGGTAAAGAAACTGATACTAATTTATCTAAGAAATCATACATACGCTCACCGCGTAATGTAACTTTACATCCAATTGGCATTCCTTCACGAAGACGGAAACCAGCGATAGATTTCTTAGCACGTGTAATAACAGGCTTTTGACCAGTAATTAAGGCTAATTCAGCTACAGCCTCATCTAAGACTTTTGAGTTGCTAACAGCATCTCCAATACCCATATTGATAACGATTTTGTCAATAGTAGGGATTTGCATTACAGATTTATATCCGAATTTTTCAACCATTTGGTTTTTTACTTCATTTTCGTATTTTTGACGTAAACGATTCATGCAGGTTTACCTCCCTTCGTTGTTAAATTTTATTATAATACTTCACCTGATTTTTTAGCGAAGCGTACTTTTTTACCGTCAACGAATTTATATCCTACGCGTGTTGGTTTACCGCTTTTTGGATCTACAATCATAACGTTAGATGCATGGATCGGTGCTTCAAACTCAACGATTCCACCATCTGGATTCATTTGAGAAGGACGTACATGCTTTTTAACAACATTTACACCTTCAACAACAACTTTATTTTTAGATGGGTGTGCTGAAAGAACAACCCCTTCTTTACCTTTATCTTTACCTGAAATGATAACTACTTTATCTCCAGTTTTAATTTGCATATCGTGCACCTCCTAATCTTAAGGATTAAGTGTTAATTAAAGTACTTCTGGAGCTAATGAAACAATACGCATAAAATCTTTATCGCGCAATTCACGAGCTACTGGTCCGAAGATACGAGTACCACGTGGAGATTTATCGTCTTTAATAATAACTGCTGCATTTTCATCAAATTTAATATATGATCCATCAGCGCGACGAGCTCCAGTTTTCGTACGGACGATTACTGCTTTAACAACATCACCTTTTTTTACAACTCCACCTGGTGCTGCTGACTTTACTGTAGCAACAATAACATCACCGATGTTTCCAGTTTTTTTGTGAGAACCACCTAAAATTTTAATTGCTAATAATTCTTTAGCACCAGAGTTATCAGCAACTCTTAAACGTGTTTCTTGTTGAATCATGATTGGACCTCCTTTCAAGACTCCAGTATTTCATAAAATTAATTAAATAATAACTGCTTTTTCAACAATTTCAACTAAACGGAATTTTTTTGTTTTTGACATAGGTCGGCATTCTTCAATGCGAACTAAATCTCCAACTTTTGCATCATTTAACTCATCGTGAGCTGCATATTTTTTTGAATATTTAACTCGTTTACCGTATAGAGGATGTACTTTATAAGATTCAATAAGTACTGTAATTGTTTTATCTGTTTTATCTGAAACTACACGTCCAGTAAAAGTTTTTTTAGTACGTTCCATAACTGAACCTCCTCTCAAGCTCATTATTTATTATTTTCGCGTTCGCTAATGATCGTTTTCATTCGTGCAATCCCTTTACGTACTTCACGAATACGACCAGTATTTTCTAATTGTCCTGTAGCTAATTGGAAACGAAGGTTGAATAACTCATCTTTTAATTCGTTAATTTTAGCTTCAATTTCTGTAGTGGTTAAATTTCGAATTTCCTTAGCTTTCATTACTATCACCACCGTCTACACGTTTTACAAACTTAGTTTGAACTGGTAATTTGTGAGAAGCAAGACGTAATGCTTCACGAGCAATCTCTTCAGATACACCACCAATTTCAAACATAACTTTTCCAGGTTTTACTACTGCAACCCATCCGTCTGGTGCCCCTTTACCTGATCCCATACGAACTTCTAAAGGTTTAGCAGTTTTTGCTTGATGAGGGAAAATTTTGATCCATACACGACCACTACGTTTCATATAACGAGTCATAGCAATACGTGCTGCCTCGATTTGGCGATTAGTAATCCATGCACCAGTTGTTGCCTGTAAACCATATTCACCAAATACTACAGTTGTTCCACCTTTTGCACGTCCTTCGTAAGATAAACGGTGAGGGCGACGATATTTTGTACGTTTAGGTACTAACATATTATTTACCCTCCTTTGTTACTTGACGATTTTTTGTAGGTAATACTTCACCTTTATAGATCCATACTTTAACACCTAACTTACCGTAAGTTGTATCTGCTTCTGCTGTCGCATAATCAATATCTGCACGTAAAGTATGTAAAGGTACATTTCCTTCACTATATCCTTCAGCGCGAGCCATATCTGCTCCACCTAAACGTCCTGATACTTGAGTTTTAATACCTTTAGCACCGAATTTAATAGCACGTTGGATTGCAACCTTTTGTACACGACGGAAAGATGCACGATTTTCTAATTGTTCTGCGATTGATTTTGCAACTAATTGCGCATCAACTTCAGGACGTTTAACTTCAACGATACGGATGAAAACACGTTTACCTGTCATTTTTTCTAACTGAGCAACAGCTGCATCTTTTTCTGATCCACCACGACCAATTACCATACCTGGTTTAGCCGTATGAACGATAATATTAACACGGTTTTTTGCACGTTCAATCTCAACACGTGATACCGAAGCTCTTTTGAATTTGTTATTAATGTAATCACGGATTTTTAAGTCTTCGTGTAATAAAGTAGCGAAGTCTTTGTCGTTTGCGTACCAACGAGCATCCCAATCACGAATTACACCAACACGTAAACCAATTGGACTAACTTTTTGACCCACTTCGTATCCCTCCTTTAATTATTTTTTCTCAGCTACCACAATCGTGATATGAGATGTTCTTTTGTTAATTTGTGATGCACGACCTTGTGCACGTGGACGGAATCGTTTTAATGTTGTACCTTCATTCACATATGCTTCCTTAACATATAATGAATTAATATCTAAGTTTAAATTGTGTTCAGCATTTGCGATAGCTGATTTTAAAACTTTCTCTACAATAGGAGATGCCGCTTTAGGAGTATGTTTTAAAATTGCATATGCTTCGCCAACTTGTTTTCCTCGAATTAAATCAATCACTAAGCGTGCTTTACGAGGAGCAATGCGAACTGTTCTAGCCATAGCTTTAGCTTCCATAGCCATGTCCTCCTCTCAATGTTAACGTCTAGTTTTTTTATCTTCTTTAATATGTCCTTTATATGTACGAGTTGGCGCAAATTCACCTAATTTGTGCCCTACCATATCTTCAGTAACATATACTGGAACATGCTTACGTCCATCATATACAGCAATTGTATGCCCTACAAATTGAGGGAAAATTGTTGAACGACGTGACCAAGTTTGAATGATTTTTTTGTCGCCACTTTCATTAGCAGCTACAACTTTCTTCATTAAATGATCGTCACAGAAAGGTCCTTTTTTTAAACTACGTCCCATTCTTAATTTCCTCCTTTCGAACATTTAAAATTAGCTTATATTTTTATTATTTGTTGCGTCCGCGAACAATTAATTTAGTTGATGCTTTTTTCTTATTACGAGTTTTTAAACCTAATGCTGGTTTACCCCATGGTGTAACTGGAGATTTACGTCCAATTGGTGTACGTCCTTCCCCACCACCGTGTGGATGGTCATTAGGATTCATTACAGAACCACGAACTGTTGGACGAGTACCTAACCAACGAGTACGTCCTGCTTTACCAATGTTAACTAACTCATGGTCAGCATTTCCTACCTCACCGATTGTTGCACGGCAAGTTCCTAAAACTTTGCGAACTTCCCCAGATGCTAAACGAACTAGTACATAGCGTTCTTCACGACCTAAGATTTGAGCAGATGTTCCTGCTGAACGCACTAATTGTCCACCTTTTCCTGGTTTTAATTCGATATTATGAATTAATGTACCAACTGGAATGTTCATGATAGGTAGTGCATTTCCTACTTTAATATCTGCATTAGCACCTGATTCAATTTGCATTCCAACTTTTAATCCTTTAGGAGCAATGATATAACGTTTTTCTCCGTCAACATAGTTAATTAAAGCAATGTTTGCTGAACGGTTTGGATCGTATTCGATTGTAGCAACACGTCCTGGAATACCGTCTTTTGTACGTTTAAAGTCGATGATACGGTATTTACGTTTGTGTCCACCACCGTGATGACGTACTGTGATTTTACCATGATTATTGCGTCCTGCTTTTTTACTTAAAGGAGCTAATAATGATTTCTCTGGTTGATTAGTCGTAATTTCATCAAAAGTTAAAACTGACATATTACGACGACCATTCGTGGTAGGTTTATACTTTTTAATAGCCATCTTGTTCCCTCCTTTTACGACTTATTAATTATACTTCAAACTTTTCAATTGTTTGTCCTTCGGCTAATGTAACAATAGCTTTTTTCATAGAAGGTTTAAATCCTTCATAACGCCCAACACGACGTTTTTTAGGACGAACATTAATTACGTTAACTTTTTCAACTTTTACATTAAATAAAGTTTCGCATGCCTTTTTTACTTCGATTTTATTAGCTTTTTTATCAACTTCGAAAGTGAATTTACCTTCGTTCATTAAATCGTATGATTTTTCAGTGATAATTGGGCGCTTAATGATATCTCTAGCATCTTTCATTATGCAAGCACCTCCTCAATCTTTTTAACCGCATCTTGAGTAATAACTAACTTAGTTGCATCTAAAAGATCTAACACGTTTAATTGCTCTACAGTTAAACATTTAACACCAGGAATATTACGTGTTGATAATTCTACTGATGCATTTTCTTCAGCAGTAACAACTAACGCTTTAGATGTAACGTTTAAAGATCCTAAAACAGAAATCATTTCTTTTGTTTTTGGAGCAGCAAATGCTAATGCATCTAAAACTACAATTTCGTTTTCAACAACTTTTGTTGATAAAGCTGATTTTAATGCTAAACGACGAACTTTTTTGTTTAATTTATATGCATAGCTTCTTGGAACTGGTCCGAACACAACTCCTCCACCACGCCATTGAGGGGCACGAATTGATCCTTGACGAGCGCGTCCAGTACCTTTTTGTTTCCAAGGTTTACGCCCACCACCGCGTACCTCAGTACGTGTTTTTGTTTTATGCGTTCCTTGACGCATTGATGCACGTTGCATAACTACAGCATCAAACATTGCTTGTTTATGTGGCTCAATACCGAAAATCGTTTCATTTAACGTAATTTCTCCAACTTGAGCACCTTGTTGGTTATATAATGCTACTTGTGGCATTATGAATCCTCCTTTCCTACTGTACTAAACTATTTTGCTTTAACAGCAGAACGAACCATAACTAAAGATTTTTTAGCTCCTGGTACATTTCCTTTGATTAATAAAACATTACGCTCTGTATCAACTTTTACTACTTCTAAGTTTTGAACAGTTACAATATTCCCACCAGTTTGTCCAGGTAATTTTTTACCTTTTAAAACACGGTTTGCAGCGATTGATCCCATTGAACCAGGACGACGGTGATAACGAGATCCATGAGCCATAGGTCCACGTGATTGTCCGTGACGTTTAATAACACCTTGGAATCCTTTTCCTTTTGTCTTTCCTGTTACGTCAACAACTTCTCCTTCAACAAAAGTGTCAACTTTGATCTCTTGACCAACTTGATATTCCGCCGCATTTATGTTGCGGAATTCACGAATGAAGCGCTTAGGCGCTGTCTCTGCTTTAGCAACATGCCCCATTTCAGGTTTATTTGCTAATTTCTCGCGTTTATTTTCAAAACCAACTTGAACAGCTTCATATCCGTCAGTTTCAACTGTTTTAACTTGTAAAACAACGTTAGGTGTTGCTTGCACAACAGTTACCGGAATTAATTTTCCTTCTTCAGTGAAAATTTGAGTCATACCAATTTTTCTACCTAAGATTCCTTTGGCCATGAGTTACACCTCCTATTTTGCATATATTATAATTTAATTTCAATGTCTACACCAGATGGTAAATCTAAGCGCATTAATGAATCAACTGTTTGAGCTGTTGGTTCAACAATGTCAATCAGACGTTTGTGAGTGCGCATTTCAAATTGCTCACGAGAATCTTTATATTTATGCACCGCACGTAAAATCGTATAAACTTGTTTTTCAGTTGGAAGTGGAATTGGTCCTGCCACTTTAGCACCTGTTTTTTTAGCACTTTCTACGATTTTTTCTGCAGATTGATCTAAAATTCTGTGATCATAAGCTTTTAAACGAATTCTGATTTTTTGTTTTGCCATTTTATTTCCTCCCTTCGCCTATTTTAGGAATAGACTAGCTCCACGAAAATTACCTGTCACATAGCCATGGCAAATCGGCCGGGTGTGTCAGCAACCTTTCATTTCAACGCTTAAGTCAACATATCTATTATACATGAAAAAAACAAAGAAAGCAAATATTTTTTGTTCTTTATTGTATAATTTCATTTTGACTTATCTCTTCACTGTTTTCAGACTAATTTACATAAATAAATTTAACATAACTTGATGACATAATCAAACGTTTATGACAAGTAAATATTGTATTTTAATTCATAGTTTGGATACAGCCGTTATTTTAGTATAGCACTATTCATTACAATTGATTCTATAATATTTGATTTAAGTAAATTCTACATTGCCCTTATTAGAAATTTAAACAATATGTCATGAAGCATAAAAATAAGAAAAGATTTTTTTATCTCTTACTTCAACTGCTTTTCGACTTTACTTGATTTAAAAGATAAAAATATTACTTTTTCAGAAAATTGGATAGAAGAATTGCCCATTAACGGCGTTCGTTCAAAAGTTATTTTAGGTACCCTGTCTTTTCAACCGACGCATTGTTACCACTGTGCTCATGTTTTTGACTCGAATATCATTAAACATGGCTTCAAAACTTCTCGCATTAAGTTAGTCAAAATTTCTGGTTTTAACGCATACCTCGATTTAAAAAAACAACGGTATCAATGTCGTCACTGTAATCATACATTTAC
>DKYS01000123.1 GCA_002493395.1 Turicibacter sp. UBA7094
TTATAGCCTTGATGTCTTTTTAGCATGTGATAAATCGCTAATCCTGCGAATACCGAGCCACCACCACTATTAATGTAAATGTTAAGGTCTTTGCCTTTGGCGTCGTCTAAAAATTCTTTAATCTGTTGAGGGTATTGGTCTTCCTCTGTCCAAGCTCCCCAATAATCGCATACGATGTCGCCGTAAAAATATAAATCGGCACTTGTTTCAGTGCTATTCTTCAGTTTCAGAAGGCTCTCCAGGTTGTTCTTCATTGTTCTCACCTCCTTTCAAATACTGATTTCCGGCCTGATGAATTTTCATCATGTTTCCATTAATTAATAATTCATCGCCGCCCTCTTTAGCAGGCTTTTCTTCATTTTCGCGCACTTCATTTACGGTTAGGAAGCCACTTTGAATGGCCGTTCTGTATGCTTCATAACGCGTTTTAATATCAGTCCTTAAAATTGCATCAACGTTCGTTTTAAAATACATTCCCGCTTCAATTTCGCTATCAAACAATAACTTGTAAGTGTCCTCTTGCTCATACATCGTTAAAATTGGTAAAAGTGATTCTTGATAATACTCAGATTGTTGCTCTGATGCATTATTGAATGTTGCGCGCGATAATTCATTAATCTGATGCATCTTGATTCCGAATGCCGCCGCTATTTGTCTAATCGATAGTTCAGAATTTTCTAAAAATTGAGCGTCTGCCATCGATAAATTAATTGGTTGGAATTGAAAGCCTAGTGGCATTGCAAAATATTTATGCGCATTTTTAAGACCGTTCGACATATTTTCAAAACGCTGGAGCATTTTACGTTCTGCTGCCGGGTCTAAGTCTCCCGTATACTGAACAACCCCTTTTGCTTGAAGGCCATTTTTAAAGAATTTATTAATATATTCCTGGCTTGCTTTTGAGTTCTCAACTAAATGCCGTAATTTATCGATTGGACTCATGCCAACAATTCCGTCGTTTGTCATTCCTTTGTAATGTAGAATTTCATCCGGATGAAACCAATAGGTGCCGCCGTTTCCGCTATATACATACCAAAATTTCTGTTTATTCGGTAATACATTAGCATCATCTACAAGAATCTGCATGCTCGGCGCATGTAGGGGATATAATCCCTTGATTTTCCCTTTGGAATCTACGTCGATGTACGAATAAGCATTTCCGTACAAATTTCGTTGAACCTCTAGTGTGACGCGATAGTTATATGCCGACATGTGAGGGTTAGGCCTTAATTTAAGCAGCTTCATTACTGGATGGTTAGCGACTTTCACTTTTGCATTTCCATCATCTTTATAAAGTTTAACTGGTAATTTTGCGATATCTTTCGATAACCTATCAATACACGCATAAACCGTTGCTTCTTTTAATGATTTTGCTCCCGCTACCCCCAATTCACCATCAGGATCAATCCCTAGCCAATCCAGTAACTCTTTATCTTTTGTCCCTAACGTTTCTTTCGGTGCACTATTCACAATTTTTTTTATTAACATCTATTCACCCCCTTTCTAGCGTGAAACGAGGTAACTTAACACCATAAAAAATGCGCCTAAGATAAATAGTCCAAGCGCTATCGAAATGATAAAGGCCGATAATACGATAAATAGACCACCCGTTATAAAAAAGACATCATCTAAGTTCTCTTTTAAGAAATTTGTTATTTTCTCCATCTTCTACCCCCAAATTGAATCCAGATACTCGTCTGATGCATATTTATTTACATCAAACGGCTTCTCACTAACGTATGCCATCATTCGCACATGGGCAATGATGGTTGCAATAATCGGGTCTACTCGCTCAGATGACTTTGATTTGTCTATTTTGATATTCTCATTCGAATCTTCAATAATAATTGCATTTGACACACTCCAGGATAAGTTCGGATTGTTGTTATGAATGACATTTCCACGATAAACCTCTTCACGGAAATGCTTTGTGGGACCACTTAACGTTTGATATCCTTGACGAATCTCGGGAGCGACATAGCCATCCTTTTCTAAATCAATGATTAATTGATACGCATTCCATGGGTCGGTTGGGAACTCCAACGGCTTCAAATCATACTCTTTAATGACTTTATACATGTGGTTGCGCATAAAATCGTAGTCAATAACCGCTCCTGGTGCTTGAATAAGCCACCCTTGGTTAATCCAAACGTCATAGCGGACTTTATCTGTTGCCATTTTTTCTTTAATCGTTTCTTCTGGCATGAACGCGTAGTTGAAAATATAATATTTTTCATCCTTATAGCATTCAATCGTGTATGAGGTTTGGTCGATTTTAGCCGACAAGTCAATTCCGATAATGACCTCGCACCCTCTAATTTCTTCAAGGGTTAACCCATCTTGACCGCATGCGTTCCATTTTTTCATATTCATGTAGCCACTATCTTTAGCGTCTACCCAAATATTCATATTTTTAGTGAGGAAGTTTTTTAGTTTTTCAGGCACATCGATAGCAACTTTTAGCTCACCACGTAAATATTCCATCCCGATTTCATTTGTACAAACGATTGGATTAGCTTTTGGCCACACCTTCTCGTCTTTAAAATCATCATCAGGATCTAACTCATTAATCATGACGAAATATTCATCATTTTCAATCGGATTTTCAGGGTCTAGGATTTGACTCACGTACTTATATTCAACTGAATAGCATGGATAATTTAATTCAAATCCCGCTGTTGTGATAATCATAATCAAGGGTTCGGAACGCGCCCCCATCCCAGACACTAATACGTCATAAATTTCTGATGTTTTATGCGCATGATATTCGTCGACTAATGCGCATTGGGGGTTGAATCCATCCCCCTCCTTCCCGGCATCTTTAGATAATGCGGTAATGAAAGAATCGGATTTAGGATGATTGATACGACCGTATTTAACGTTATATTTTTTAGCTAAATAATCGCAACTTTTAAGCTGAGCCACGATTTCTTTATATAAGATGTTGGCTTGGTCTTTTTTTGTTGCAGCCACATAAACCTCACTCATATTGACACCGTTGGCCATACACTCGTATGATCCAACACATCCCATCGATTGAGTTTTCGCATTTTTACGTCCGACTTGCCAGTACCCTTTTTTGAATCTACGGCGCCCACTCCCAACACGTCTCCATCCGTACAGATTACCGAATATAAAGATTTGAATTGGTTCAAGACTTATCGGCTCACCTTGTAAATGCCCCTTTGTATGTTTAAACAATGTGGTCCATTCGATGAATCGCAATCCTTCATCGTCGTCAAAATAAAAAGGAAACTTTTCAGTTCCCTCTCGCGCTATATCATTTAAGAATCGTTGACACGCTTGTTTATGCTTGATGCATGCTACAACTTTACCAGTTAAGACCTCATTAGAATAATTGATCAGAAACTCGCGTAACAGCATTAAACATCACCGAACCTCTTGTCACGAGGATCTTCTTCTTTTTCTTCCGACTTAGGCACTACCAATTTACAACGACTTGAGATATTTAATCCTAAGTCGGCGGCGCATTGACGGCATTGTTTAAAAAGTTTATCTTGATTAATTAATCCTTTTGAATAGACATCGCTCAGACAATCAAGAGATTTAAGTTTTTTCGATACTCTGATATACTGCTCTTTTGCGATAATGAATCTTGCTAATGTATCAACATCAAGATTTGAGAATATCCCAACCTCAATCAACTCTTTAGCGAGTTTGTTAAATTCGTCTTTTTGTTTTTTTGTTGATAAGTAAGGTGGCGGCTCGACATTGTCGCACCTTACTTTTACCTCACTTTTTTGCCTGTTTTCAATCTCATTTTTAGTTAAATTCTTCTTGCCTTTATAAAGCAGCAATTCAACTGGTTGCCTTGGTCTTGCCATATTTTTCACCCCTTTCTGTTTTTTCTCAATTTAGCAAGTTTCGGAGTTTTCATTTAGGGAATTTTTTTCACAGAAAAC
>DKYS01000064.1:0-133 GCA_002493395.1 Turicibacter sp. UBA7094
TTGTGGAGTCGGTTCTGGTGCTGGCTCCGGATCCGGAGTTGGTTCTGGAGTTGGTTGTGGTGTTGGTTCTGGAGTTGGTTGTGGCGTTGGTTCCGGAGTTGGTTCCGGAGTTGGTTCCGGAGTTGGCTGTGGC
>DKYS01000064.1:485-3876 GCA_002493395.1 Turicibacter sp. UBA7094
GGAGTTGGTTGTGGCGTTGGTTCTGGAGCTGGTTCCTGTGGTTTTACAGAATTGTTAGTTGTTGGTTTTTGAATAGTGCTCTGAGTTTGATTGGTTGATACCGGTTTTTTATTTGTTGTCTGACTAACTGGGCGGTTAGCATCTTCCACCTCAGTATCAGTTGTTAATTGTTTTCCAACTGAAGATTCAGTTACTTCATCTGTCTCTTCTTCAACGATTGCTGTTGACTTCTCTTTATTCTCATAAAGGGTAAATCCCTCTTCGGAATAAGTGGCATTAAACAGGCGTTCAATGTATTGAATTGGGACAAATACCTCTTCGTCAATGATTTGCGGTGTGAACCATTGGATGGTTGTGATGGCTGTTTCATCGTTTCGATCGACTAATAAGGCCTCTTTTTCACCATTGACAAAGCTATATCCGCAGTTAAGATTTAAAATGATTTCTTTATCATTAATTACATAGGTATAAGTGTTTGTTTCTTCATCGAAGGTCATATTTCCGTCAAGAGCAGACATGACGTCGTCGATGGAAACGAGGTCTTCATGAATATCAGGTGTTATTTGGGTTGATACAAGTTGATCTTGCCCTTGCCCTCCCATTAAGAAAGATGGGAAAAGTGATAGTAAAAAAAGAAGTGAATGTTTCATAATATTGGTCCCCCTAACCGATTAAACGCGTTTTATGAATTAAATAATGGTTATTTTCTGATAGATGATAGTATGTATCAGAGGTATTAAGCTTCGCTTGAATGGTGGTTGTAGCTTTTTCCTTATTTTCAAAATTGTAATCTATCATTTCATCCGATAGTTCATTTAAAAGGGAATTAATTTCTTCCGTCGATAGATTATCAGGGATGGATGCGGTAAATGAAAGATTATTTTTTGTTAGTTGTGAATCTTCAATCTTCCATTCGGTTGTAAGTATTAGATTTTCACTGAGATTTTCTGTATAAATGGGTTCGTATTGATAAGTGTATGAACCGTTTGTCTCAATTGTGTAACGATAATTTGGATCCGTGAAATCAACTGATTTTGCATCTGTCTTTTCTTTATAGACGTTCATGTGAACTTGGGCCACGTTTTTAGGGTCCGTTTTTTGTAATTCGGATAGTAATTTATTAGCCAATAAAATGTTATCGGCATAACCAAGGTCGGCTTTGATATCTACCTCATAAGTTTTCTCTTTTTTATCTCGGCGGACGTCTAAAACTTCGTATGGTGCCTCGATGAGTTGGTTAAGTTCCACGTCTTTTGGCTCGAGATTGGAAACCCCGTAGACAACGGTGACGGTAACTAAAAGGGTTAGTAATGTTCCCAGTATAATAACTGGTTTTTTAGAAATATTGCGCTTCATAAAATTCCTCCAAATTCCTCAATATAAATCATAATTTTAGTTGTTCCTGTTGGAATGGTATCTAACAGGATCCCCTACCACTATTTGTATAATCTTTATTTTAGAGGAAATAGAGGTAAAAAACAATAAAACAAAAAAGAAGTCATAAAAGTTATGACTTCTTTGAGATATTTTTTTAAAATAATTAGAGAGACGAGACAAAATTTTCAATTATTTTTTAAAAATTGATGTAAGACTTCTATGTTTTGACGAAGAAAAGGCTAATAAGTCAGAACCATAACGTGTTCTTGTCCAAAGATTTGACCGTTAAATTGAAAGCCAGCTTCTTGATATAAATGAATAGCAGGTTCGCTTTCGGGATGCACACCCAGGAAAATTTGGTGGCGTGTTTTATCTCCTTTAATGAGTTCGATAACCTGATGAAGGGCCTCTGATCCAAATCCTTGATTTTGAAAATGTTGGTCGACCATTAAACGATAAATCCAATACTCGTCATCCTCTGCGTCTAGACAATACATTAAAAATCCAACCATCATCTCGTCGTGATAAATGGCGAGCGGGATACATTCCGGTTGCACTTTGGACTGTGAGATAGAAATCGCATTTGAAGCAACATAATGTTGTTGATCAGGATGTACGCTTAAATCTAGGCACTCCCACAGGTTATCTTTTGAAATCGGTCGTAATGTAATCATTTTGTTTCCCCCCATAAAACGATTAGCGTTGTATATTCATTATAATCCAGTGTGGAGTCATTTATACGGCATCGCAAAAGTAGTGATAAATTTTAAACATTTGACTCAATCTGCCATCAGGTGGCTGAGAATTTAAAAAATGCTATCCTTATTATATAGGAAATTTAGATAATTAAGATTCCTCGTCATCTATTTACAATATCCCCTACCTAAATGGATGAATCTGCTAATAGCCATAGCGTTAATTATTAGCCCGATATACACTGAAAAATTTTAGAGGAAATAGAGATAAAAACGAAGATGATTGACCGTTCAGGCACTTTTAATGACTGAATAGGGTATGGCTATTTCTTTTAAAAAATTTATTTGTTATAATGAAGGGGAAAATATTTAAGGTAATATATGGGTATTTTATCAGACATTGTATAACATCTGATTTTATGTAGAAGGAGATGGGGATATGATTAAAAAGAGATTATTATTTATAGGGGGTACTGCTATTTTAGCGTGTAGTTCTTTTGGGACAAGCATACTTGCCGATTATCAAGACGGTACCGAGCATCGTATGGAAGTAGAGATGACGGTTGAGGATAAATGGTCAGGTAGTATATGAATATACTGATGAAGAAGGTGTTACTCGAACAAGCACAACGACAGGTTTAATTTCTTTGACTCAAGATAGATTTGATAAAATCTATTCTATTAATAAATGGGATAGTGATAATATAGTTGTTACAGTAAAAGAAGTTCCAGAGAGTGGGGCAAAAACATCCTTTGAAATTGTGGGTAGCGACGGTGAAACTATTGCTAGTTCTGAGGGTAAAAGCTAGGGTAAAGGCTCATCTTGGAGTGCAAAGAGTAGTGGTGGCTGGGGTAAAGCACATCATGTAAGAGCTAATCCCTCAGTCTCAGGTAAGTATAAATTTCATTTACAATGGTAAATAGTTATGATTTTGATTGCTTATGATGAGTTTGTCAAAAAAAGGAGAAATTTTATATGAATTTTATTGCATATTGTTATAATCTATTAAGCAGTATCTGCGTGATTTTGTTAGCAACCGTATTGCTAATCGTCATTTGCCGAGTCTTGAAAATAGGAATTTTATTATTGTTGGAGAAATTAAATTAAAAAATCCCTTTTAAAAAAGGGATTTTTTTGACTAAATGAAGGGTTCAGTTGAATAGGGGAAAGATTTTTTTCTTTGGATATAGAGGATTGAATAATTAAACGTCAACATATTATCGAGGATTTTTTACAATTTTCTTTTTTTCATGTATAATAATAAATGGAGTCATAGATATGGTGCGACTTTTAATCTCGCTCTCAAAAGCGGGGTGAT
>DKYS01000066.1 GCA_002493395.1 Turicibacter sp. UBA7094
ACCACACGGGTTAGAAATTTTTGTATTCTTTTTACTCTAACTGAAAAATAGAAAAAAATTATATTTTTAGCGTTATTTTTTTAAAAAATGACAGGACGATTTTGTTATAATAGTGGGAATGTAACATATATTTGAGAGGAAATGATAAATGAGGGGGATGGACACATGAAAAGCATGAATCATTTGGTGGAAGTACAGCCGCGCACGCTTAAAATGATGGCGACCCGCGAGGAGGGGATTCGGGATAAAAAGAGTCTAAACTTTTACTCAGAAAATGAGCAATCTCCCTTAATAATCTCCTCATTAGAACAGGCGATTACTAGACTTGGTGAAGAGGTTGAGGAACTTACTAAAATGGTAAAGGGCTACATTCAACAGGGAATGAATAATCTTTTACGAGCGATTCACCCTGCATTATTAAAACTTCTTTTGAATATGAACCAATGTGTTTTAATGAACGATGGAAATCCTAAGTTTAGGATCATTCAGCAACACTTAAATCTTCTTATCAAATTGATTACTAAGCAATTAGGTTAGATGAATGACTAAAGATATGATGGAGAACTCAGTGTCTTTTTTCAAATTAATTTGAATGAGGGGATGTCGCAGGGAAAAAAATTTGGTAAACTAAAAGAATAAAAAAATATTCTGATTTAGATTTGTTGATTGACTTTCTGTGATGTGGGTACCTTAGAAGTCAGGAGAAAATGGTACAACCGGCTAAATTAGTAGTTGGAGGATAAGATGATTAGTAAAGTTTTAGACAGTTACCTTACCACAATTAAAGTCTTAGCACCAAAAATGTTAGATGGATCATCTAATCTAGGGAAAAAGCTGATAGCACGCTTAGTCGTATTACCATCGTTTATGTTGGGGGGGTTAGTCGTTCCGCGTCATTCTGTCATGGCAGCTCATACGATAAATCATTGGGGGTCTGGTCAACTAAGTGATTATCAAAAGCGAATGGAGATGTCTATTCTTTTTTTAATTTTGATTTTAATGGCAGTAGGAACTTTTTTGACTTATCGATTTACGGCTATTGTAGAAAAGAACAATAGGAAATATCGTTTTATTAACAAGCTAGCTAATGGCGAATTTCTTCTTTATTACCAGCCCATTGTGAATCCAGATCAAAAAAAGGTGATGGCGTGTGAGGCCTTACTTCGAATGAAAGATAACGATAAAATTTTATCACCCTTTCATTTTTTAGAAACGATAGAGGATCTTGGGTTAATGGAACAAGTAACCCTTTGGGTCTTAAAACGCGTTATTAAAGATTACCAGGAAATTAAAACGCATAATTCGAATCTAGATGACGACTTTTATATTTCCTTAAATGTTTCATTTAAGGAACTAGGAAGTTCTTCGTTTATTGAACAAGTCAAGGAGATTTTATCTCAGATTGATTTAACTCAAATTAAACTCTGTTTTGAGATTGTTGAAAAGTATCATCTAGAGGATGAAGTATTAACGAATAAAGTTATTCAAGATTTAAGATCACTTGGAATTAAGGTGGCGATTGATGATTTCGGGGTCGAGTATGCCAATTTGGACATGCTAGATAAAATTGATTATGACATTATTAAACTAGATAAACATTTTATTGATGAAATCCAAACTTCTTTTATCCGTCAAGAATCGGTCATTTTTATTGGGAAAGTCATCGAATATTATCAAAAAAGGATGGTTATGGAGGGATTGGAGTATCCTAAACAACTTGAAGTCCTGCAAGAATTATATCCCGGGGTAGTATATATCCAGGGGTATTTATACTCACCACCGATCAGTTTAGAGGAGATGAAAATATTTACTCTCCAACTAACGTGAGACAAGTTTTAGGTCTGGTGAGTATTCATCGGAAGAGGAGAGTGATTGCTCCCTTTATAAAAAAATATATTACAGAGAGGTATACCAAAATGGGTACCTCTTTTTTTATTATAAGGTAGAATGTTTCGCTAAATAGCAAATAAATAAAACAATGTTACGCAAACGAGTTAACAAAAGAACATTGTTATGCTATATTAATAGTGTAGTAAAACAACGTTGAAGTAGGAAGGTGGGTTTAATAATGAATGAAAAGAAAAATTTACATATTACTGGAAAACAAAATATATTAGGTGGAAATTATAAAGAAGTTCGTATTTCAGGGTGTGGGACGATTCAAGGTCCATTAACTGCGGAAGAATTAAAAGTCAGCGATTTAGCAAGATTTCGTTACTCTGTTAGCGCCTCACAATTAAAGGTAAATGGAAAGGTAACGATAGATGATCAATTAAATATAGGTGAAGCCAAAGTCAGCGGTCTTTTAACTGTTAAGAGGGAGATTCAGTGTATGGGAGATTTTGTAGTGACTGGACAAGTTAAAAGTTATCGTCACGTTAAGACACAGGGATTAAAAGTTTCTGGAATGATAACTTCATTGGAAGGGATTGAGGCTAAAACACTCAATGTTTCTGGTAAATTAAAAGCGAACCAATTAAAGGTTGATGATGCAGTTGTATCAGGAATGGTTGTGATTGCAGAAGCAATATCCGCTAAAGAATTAGAGATTAACGGAATGGTGAAGGTTCAGGCGATAGAGTCTGAAGTCTTAACCGTAAAGGGGCGTCTCGTTTGCGGAGGGTCCATTAATGCAGAAAAAGTGGAGATTGAGGCAAAATCGGGATCTTCATTTGAGGAAATAGGGGCAACAGAAGTTAAGATTCAGCCGATTGGAACCCAACATGGCATGATGAGTCTTTTAACAGGGCTTGGGCGGTTGTTTGAGGGTCCGACGCTTGTTAAAGGAAATCTGATTGAAGCGGATTCGATTTATGTAGAAAATGCACGTATTAAAAAAATTTGTGGCCATGATATCGTGATTGGGCCTAATTGTAACATTGATGAGATTGAATATAGTGGAACGTTGACCATTGATGAGACATCAACTGTGAAACGACAAACGAAGCGATAGGGAGGGGGCTTTGATGTTTAATTTAGAAATCAATGGAATCGGGCAAAGTGGTGGAGGAACATTTGGTGAGGTTTGTGTAGAAGGAATTGGCCGACTAACGGGTCCGATTAAATGTCAAAATTTTAACGTCTCTGGGGTTGGTTTTTCTAAAGCAGTTGAGTGCGAACAGAACGTGATAGTAGAAGGCACACTAAAATCAGCGTCGTTAAAGGCGGCTAACATTCATGTATCAGGGTTATGCCGCGTGCAAGGTGAGGTTAAAACATTAGATTTAAATGTGTTCGGGTATTTAAAAGTGAACCAATCACTAAAAGTAGAGCGAGCCGTGATAGAGGGGAAAGTTAATTTAAAGGAAGCACTAGAGGCCGTAAGTTTAGAGCTCACGTTTGTTGATGATTCCGTTTTTGATGTGATAACAGCGACAAATATCGTGATTAAACGATCATTAGATAGTGAGGTTTTATCGCATAAAAACTGGTTGCCTTTTAAAAAGAGAACTGGCATGTTAGTAGGCGATTTAATCGAAGGAGAGGACATCTATCTAGAATATTTACAAGTTAAACAGGTTTATGGTGATCGAGTTAAGATAGGACCTGGTTGTTTGATTGATGAGGTGGAGTATAAAGAAATATTAGAAGTTGATCCGACATCATGTGTTAAAGTCATGAGACAAGTTTAGAAAGGAGGTTAACGGATGGCTAGAAAATTAACGATTTATGGAGAGGGATCTGTTTCAGGAGGTGAGGTTTCAAAAGTCCGTGTCTTTGGGGATGGGATGATTCAATCAGATATTGTAACTCATTCAATTAAAGTTTTTGGAACAGCGACGTTTGAAGGAAACGTTGAGGCAGATGAAATTAAGGTTTACGGAGAAGTTACTTTTAATGGAAAAGTCAAAGCGGGATTGATTAAAATTTATGGAACGGCAGTTTTTAAACAAGAGGTTATCTCGAAAAATATGGCGGTCCATGGGATGACTCAACTATCTAAATCATCAGTCATTGAGATGATGAAAAATATGGGGCAAATCACGATGATGGAGTCGTTACAGTGTCAAAAATTTAAAAATTATGGAACCGTTACGGGGAATGGTAACTTAACAGTAGGAGACTTGTTATCCCGGGGAAATTTAGAGATAGAGGGTGAGATTGAAGGAGAAGCATTAGTTTTTAAAGGGGGAAAGCTACAAGCGAATACATTAAATGGAGAAAAGATTTTCATTAAATTTACAACCGGCAGTCAATGTCAAAGTATTGGGGCTGCCCAATTAGTGATTAAGCGGGCAAGATTTAAATGTCATCCCCAGGCATTTATGATGGTGGATGAAATAGAGGGCGATCAGCTTGATTTAAGTTATACGCAAGCTAAGGTGGTACGTGGAGATGTGGTTCGAGTAGGGACGTATTCAAAGGTTGAGTTGGTAGAATACCAAACGAAACTATTGAAACATTCATCAGCAAATGTTTTAAATTGTCGGGAAAGTTAGGTGATCGAAGTGGAAACAGAATTAATTTCAAAAAAAGAATTGTTACAAGTCATGAATATTTCATATGGTCAACTTTATCGTTGGAAACGAAAAAAATTGATTCCAGAAGATTGGTTTATTAAAAAATCGGTGTCGACTGGACAGGAGACTTTTTTTCCACGAGAGCTGGTGCTTGAACGAATTAGGAAGATTATTGAATTAAAAGACCAGGTTTCACTTGATGAACTATCCGATATCTTTTCACCAAAAGAGGAAGAGGTAAATATTGAAGCAGAGCGATTGTTTGAAAAGAATGTTGTGACGAGACAGGGAATGGAGCTTTTTACGAATATGGTAGAGGGAGCGGTTGATTTGTCTGACTTGAAACAGGTCTTGATGGTAAAGATCTTAGACGATCAGGTCGTCACTGGACATATAACATTTGAAGAGGGGAAATTAATTTGGCGATTTTTAGAAGCTCATTATCACCGGTTGAATAAGGAGGAATCTTGCGTCCTATTAATCCGACATTTAGGTCTACCGTTCGTTGTGGGGGCGTTAAAGCGTGAAATGGTCATTGTTGATGAGGGCGATCGATTGGTTTTAGAGATTGAAATTATGAAAGAGATTGGAAAAATCAAGTTGGCATTACTGGGGTGAAGGAATGAAAGCAATTATCAATGGAAAAATCATAACTCCTAAAGGGGTTGTTGAACATAATGTGATTGTATTTGATAAAACAATTAGATCTATTCAAACTGAGGTGCCGATAGATTGTGAAGTGATTGATGCTAAGGGAATGTATGTGTCTCCAGGATTAATCGATGTGCATGTTCACGGAAGCTGTGGCGCAGATACGATGGACCAAACGATTGAAGCCATTGAGACAATTAGCAAGGGGATTGCGCATCATGGGGTGACTTCGTTTTTACCAACAACGATGACAATGAGCCAAGAGGATATTTATGGGGCACTCGATGTCATCGGTCAATGCATGCACCGGTCATTAAGTGGAGCTAAAGTATTAGGCGCTCATATGGAGGGGCCGTTTATTAATCCGGTCTATAAAGGGGCACAATCCAGTCAGTATATCGTAAAGCCGAGCTATTTATTTATTGAAGATTATGTAGATGTCATTAAACTGGTGTCGTATGCTCCTGAAATGGATGACAATTATTCATTTACTAAAGCGGTGAAGGAGAAAACGGATATTACGTTATCCATTGGGCATACGAACGCAACGTATCATGAGGCAAAAGAGGCGTTTGCTTATGGAGGTAACCATGTGACACATTTATTTAATGCCATGACGCCGCTTAATCATCGTGAACCAGGAGTCGTCGGGGCTGCCTTAAGTAGTGATGTCTTTACCGAATTAATTGCAGATACCATCCATATTAATCCAGCATTGTTTTCGTTTGTGTTAGCGAATAAAGGAAAAGATAAGGTCGTATTAATTACAGATAGCATGCGTGCAGGATGCATGAAAGATGGGGTATATGATTTAGGGGGGCAGGAAGTATTCGTTAAGGATGGGGCTGCTCGTCTTGCCAACGGTAATTTAGCTGGAAGTGTCCTCACATTAAATAAAGCCGTCTATAACTTCTATAAAAACACAGCGGCAACCTTATGTGAAGTTATTCATATGGCGTCTTTAAATCCAGCAACATCAATTGGTGTTCAAAATCGTAAGGGAAGTTTAGAAGTGTCAAAGGATGCAGACATTGTTCTTTTTGATGAAGAGTTAAATTGTTATTTAGCAATTGTTGAAGGACGAGAAGTGGTTAATAAACTCTAAAGGTTGAAGGGGAAATGAGTCAAAAAGCGACACCTATGAGTCAGGTCACGTTAATACCAGATGGTGCTTTAAGGTTAGCTACGGCAAGCATACCTAAGGTCCGACTAGATAAGGAGAGCTACTATCATACAAGTGGGCTATCAAAGGGATTAAAGAAGACGACTCTTATAGAATATAAAAGTCATCTTTTAAAAATGTTTTTGATTTTTTCTTTCTATAATGAGATT
The DNA here is from genome assembly GCA_002493395.1 of Turicibacter sp. UBA7094. GTDB lineage: Bacteria > Bacillota_I > Bacilli_A > MOL361 > Turicibacteraceae > Turicibacter. The sequence continues at coordinate 6,444 of DKYS01000066.1, forward strand.
GTAGTCTGCTGAAATAATTAATAGAATCAGTTAATTATCTTTAAAATCTAAAAGTCTTATGGAATTATTTGTTACTTAATTGAAAACGTGTTACAATGAAAAAGATACGAATCAGTTAAGGAAGGATGAGTCATTTGTTAACGAAGAGAGTTATTTTAAACAACGGGGTAGAAATGCCTATTATTGGTTTTGGAACCTTCAAGGTTGAAGATGGGCAACAAACAATTGATGCGGTTAAATGTGCACTTAAAGTAGGGTATCGTCATATTGATGCGGCGTCAGTTTACCAAAATGAAGAAGGAGTAGGACAAGCGATTAAAGAGAGCGGTATTCCACGCGAAGAAATTTTTTTAACGAGCAAAGTGTGGAATAGTGATCAAGGATATGAATCAACCTTAAAGGCATTTGAAACGTCATTAAAAAAATTACAGACGGATTATTTAGACCTATATCTTATCCATTGGCCTAAAGCTTTAAACCGTGAAACATGGCGCGCTCTAGAAGAATTATACCGCCAAGGACGTATTCGTGCGATTGGTGTTTCGAATTTTAAAGAGCACCATCTTGAGGATTTATTAGAGGTAGCTACGGTTGTGCCAGCTGTTAATCAAGTGGAATATCATCCACGGATGATGCAAACTTCACTTGCAAACTATTGTAAGGAAAAAGGAATCCAATTAGAAGCATGGGGACCTTTAATGCAAGGACAGGTGTTTGAGATTGATGTCTTACAACAATTAGCAAAGAAATACAATAAAACAGTTGCTCAAATTGTGTTACGTTGGGATATTCAAAACGGTGTGGTCACGATTCCAAAATCGGTTAATGCCAGTCGAATTCAAGGAAATGCCGATATCTTTGATTTCGAACTAACAGCGGAAGACATGGCACAAATTAACGCGCTCAATAAAGAGGAGCGTATCGGTCCAGATCCAGACCATATTACCTTTT
>DKYS01000093.1 GCA_002493395.1 Turicibacter sp. UBA7094
ATTAAAATTTTGATTCGTTCTAATATTTTTTCGGATAGGCCGAGTTTGTTTAAAAGCGGATCGATATAAAGTGAAATCATTTGTCCGCCATCAAAATAGGGGATAGGCAGTAAGTTAAAGAGAAAGAGTAATAAATTCATAAACATAAAAATAAACAAAACGAATTTGACGGTTGTTAATTGATCAGCAATCATGCCGATTGATTCCGCCATTCCAACGTGTGGGGCTAAAAAATGATCGAAGGAAAAAAGCGTCACGAGCGTTTTTAAAAAATTGAGAATCATTTGATTAAAAGATAAAAATCCAGAAAGTAATGACGTTTGAAGGTATAGCGTTGTGGCACAAACTGCTGCGAGATAGTTAAAGGTAACCCCTGAACCTAAAACGATAAATTGTTTAAAGCGAGGTAAGGTTAACGCTTGATTTTGCGGGTAAATTGTCACCCCGCCTCCAGGAATGATATTAAACCTAAACGTTGTATGCTTAGTTTTAAAAGACAGCAACTTAAATCCCATCCCTGTAATCACATCAGTGGCCTTAACACCAAATAAATAAGCAGATGTGTAATGTCCGAGCTCATGAATAAAAATACTGATATAAGCGACGAAGACGTACCAAAAAATCGCCATAAAATTCCCCCCCTTTTTTTTATGTCTGTCGGTGTTATACTATATGCAATCTTTCCTCCCTTCATGACGATTAGAAAAGAGGAAAGAGATTTCTATATTTTAGATTTTAAGGGTGAAAGTTCGTTAAAATGATGAAATAAATGGGAAATATGTTCGAAATATTACAAAAATCGCGATAACATTTCAAAAAAATACACGAAAATCATTTATTTAACGTTCTTTTTTATGTATAATACGATTAGTTTTCATTTTTTAATGGATTATTTGGCACGTTTATAGAAGGTGGTACACGTCGTAAATCACGAGGACTTAAATTAGGAAGTGCGAGTCAACGTTGGAATTTGGGAGTTGTATAGAGAAAGAAAATCGTGATAGAGTGTGTGCGCCAAATACAACATAAGCATTTAACGAATGAATAGATGTGCTTTTTTTATCTTTAAAAAGTTAAAGGCTTAACATGAAGATGTGTCATACATTAATCAGGATAGTTTCGGTTGGAAATTGCCGACTGACTTTGCAACTTACGAAAATGGATATTTTGTGCCCATTCGTTGAGTTGACTTTTCTTTTGTAAGGTGGGATTACTGATGCAAAATCTAAATGATATGGTTAAAGAATCGATGGTTTCGAATGTGATTAAATGCGAGTATGGGGAAAGTTTTGAGACAATTTTAAATAAATTAAAAAAGACTGAATTAAAGGCGATTGTAGATGCACACGGCTTAAAAGGGTGCTCGTCGTTAGCGAAGGGGGGATTAATCGATCGAATTAAGGAAACGATTGGGGATGCGAACCGATTAGAGTATATCCTTTGCGGATTTGATGAGTTAATGATGAGTGATTTTGTCATGTTAGCGAATGAGGCGTATGTAGCCCCTGATGCGACGTTAAGTACTTGTGTGCCTGTTTTATCTCGTTTAGGTTATGTTTTACCGGTCATGAAAGAAAAAGACGTCGTATGCGTCATGCCGGAGGTTGTTAAAGAGGCGTATCGTTCTCTTGATTTAAAAACATTAGAAGCGACAAAAGAGCGAGCAGATTTAATTTATCTTTATATGAAGGCATTGGTTAATTTATATGGAGTGTGTGAATTTAATCAATTAGTTCACGTATTCAATCAATATGAAACAGGAGAGTTAACACCGGAAGAGGCGTTAAATGTTTTATTCTGTAAGTTAACATTCAAGGGAGATGTTCAATCGTTTGGTCCTTTATTTGTGAGTGATGCGTTATTGATTGAATCAGAAATGGAAGCTGTTAAGTTGTATGAGCTTCATCAAGATAAGCCGTACTATGTGCCAACAAAAGAGGAAGTTTTACAGTTTGGAGCCGATCAAGGTGAATGGACGGACGAACTTGAAAAAGTAGCCGCCTTTATTTTTGAAAAACTTTTGAATGATGAGCAAGAGGCACGAGAACTTGCGAATGAAATTGGAATTTCTTTTGCGCATGACTATCAGCCAAAATATGCGTTTATGCTCCTTGAAGAACGTGGAATTGAAATCGGTGCCTATGAAACAAGCCAACAATTCATGGTGTTATTAACGGAAGCCTATCGCCATGCTCGTACCTGGGAGAACAAAGGATTCCGTCAAGTTGACTTAGAAGAAGGGCAACAAACAGAACAACCGATGATTGTTCCGATGATTCAACCGGTTAAATCAACAAAAATTGGTCGTAATGAACCTTGTCCATGTCAGAGCGGGAAAAAATACAAAAAATGTTGCGGACGATAAATCAATAAGAAGAAGGGCCGATCGTAAGTTTATCAACGGTTGGTCCTTTTTTTGTCATCTTTCATGCGCGATTTTTGCGAACAAATGGTATAATTTAATGAATGAGAATGTTAGAAAAGGGTGGTTTTGGCATGGCGACAATTAAAGAGGTGGCTAAACGAGCAGGTGTTTCCGTTGGCACGGTGTCTAAAGTGATTAATCATATTGAGGTTAAGCCGAAAACGAAACAGGCTGTCGAGTTGGCGATTAAAGAATTAAAGTATGAACCTAATATTTATGCGCGTGGTTTAAAAGTGAGTCGTACGCATACCATCGCACTGATTCTTCCGACCGTTTGGCATCCATTTTATGGAGAATTAGCTTATCATATTGAACGTTATTTACGACAAAACCAATATAAAATGATTCTTTGTAATTCTGAAGGAGACTATTTAACAGAACTGGCTTATTTAACAATGGCTAAACAAAATCAAGTAGATGGAATTATTACCATTACGTATAGCGATATTGAATCTTATATTCCTCCGACGATTCCGTTAATAAGCATTGACCGCTTTTTTAATGAGGAGATTCCATATGTTAGTAGTGACAATTTTTCGGGAGGAGCTCTGGCGGCCAAACATTTAGATGACGTAGGTTGTCAGTCCGTCTGCTTTGTTGGGCACGGTTCAAAAAAAGATAATGCCACGAGAAATCGGCGAAAAGGTTTTGTCGATTATTGCGAAAAACATCAAAAATGCTATCAGATATTTGACGATCAAGGAAATCATGAAGCTTTTCAGAGAAACTTAGAATTGTTTTTGAAAAACGAGGTCATTGAAAAATCAGCGATTGATGGAATATTTGCGGTAACGGATGATTATGCCTTTCAGGTGGTGGACTACTTAATACAACAGGGGAAAAGGGTTCCAGAAGATGTTCAGATTATTGGTTTTGACGGGATTAAATCCTCGGTAACTGATGAAATTAAAATCACAACGATTTGTCAGCCGATTGAAGAAATCGCTAAAAGGAGTGTCGGTGGGGTGATTGCCTTAATTAATAAACAAGAGGTTTCTCATGAAGTCTTATTGCCCGTTCATCTTTTTCAAGGGAAAACAACGAAAGGATAGTCTGTGAATCAGGTTATCCTTTTCTTTTTTTAAAAAAACGGGAAGCGTTTTGTTTTTTGTTGTTGACAGGGGGACTTTTCCCATAGTATACTGAAAATATAAAAAGTGAAACGTTTCATTATTTTTTTGATTTTGAAATGAAACGTTTCACTTTTGGAGAGTTAGAGGAGGGAATCATGTGAAACAACAAAAATATCAAGAAACGGCGAGTCAAATCCTTTTCCTTGTTGGAGGGAAAGAGAATGTTGTTCGAGTCGCAAGTTGTGCCACACGTTTACGGATTGTCGTGTGTGAGGATCAAAAAATAGATGTTGAACAAATTGAATCGTTAGAGTTAGTGAAGGGAACGTTTAATAATGGAGGACAGTTTCAAATTATATTAGGGACTGGAATCGTCGATCAGGTGTATCAAGAATTTCTGAAACAGACTGGGATTCAAGAAATTGGAAAAGAGGAACTAAAAGAGGTAGCTGGGGCAAAAATGAACGTTTTTCAACGAGTACTTAAGTCATTAGCCGATGTTTTTGTTCCCATTTTACCTGCCTTAGTTGCGGCTGGATTACTCATGGGACTAAATAATGTCTTAACTGCACAAGGTTTGTTTATCGAAGGGAAGTCTTTGATTGAAGCTTATCCGCAAATGGCAGACTTAGCAGAGATGATTAATTTATTTTCAAATGCAGCTTTTACCTTTTTACCTGTTTTAATTGGGTTTTCGGCGGTGAAGATTTTTGGAGGAACGCCTGTATTAGGGGCTGTTATCGGGGCCATTATGATTCATCCAGATTTATTAAATGGTTATAGTTACGGGCAGGCCTTATTAGATCACACAATCCCTGTCTGGAACGTTTTTGGATTTGAAATTGCAAAGGTAGGGTACCAGGGAACCGTTTTACCCGTCATTGTATCGGCGTTTGTTTTAGCAAAAGTTGAACAGAAAACACGCAAAATCGTTCCGGCCATGTTTGATAATATTATTACCCCATTAGTTGCTGTGCTAGTGACAGCCGTTCTTACGTTTATTGTTATCGGACCTGTGATGCGAATTGTTGGGGACGGATTAACTGAGGCGGTCATGTGGTTATTCTTCTCGTTAGGCCCTGTGGGAGGTGCCATTTATGGGGTGGCTTATCCATTATTAGTGATTACGGGAATGCATCACTCATTAGTTACAGCGGAAACTCAAATTTTAGCTAATATCGGGACACTTGGTGGATCACCTACTTTTGCTGTTGTTGCTGCCTCAAATGTCGCTCAAGGAGCGGCTGCTTTAGCAGTGATGTATTTGATGAAAAATGATGCTAAAATGAAAGGGCTAGCTTCGGCATCGGGGGTGTCAGCGTTACTTGGAATTACGGAACCAGCCGTCTTTGGGGTTAATCTGAAGTTAAAATATCCGTTTATTGGGGCATTAGTCGGTTCAGCAGTAGCGGCGGCTTATGGAACTTTTATGAAGGTCTTATCTGTTTCACCAGGACCTGCCGGATTGCCTGGCGTGATTGTCATTCGTCCAGAATCAATGGTTCAATATATGGTAACGTTAGGTATCGCGTTTATTGTTGGATTTATCGCAACGCTTATGTTGGCGCGAATGTTTAATAAAAAAATAAAAGGTTAAATTATAAAGGAGTGTATCAGATGGAGTGGACAACAGAGCAACGTTATCGACGAATTGAAGACGTATCGAAAGAGGAATATGAAAAATTAAAGGATCAGGTGAATCACTGCCCTTATCGACAAACGTATCATATTCAGCCAATCACAGGGTTGTTAAATGATCCAAATGGATTCAGTTACTTTAATGGGGAGTACCATTTGTTTTATCAATGGTTCCCACTAGGACCCGTTCATGGCGTGAAGTACTGGTACCATACCGTATCGAAAGATTTAGTGCATTGGAGAAATGAAGGAATCGCCTTAGAACCCGATTGTTCTTTTGATAGCCATGGTGTCTTTTCTGGAACAGCCATTGAAAAGGACCATCAGTTATATTTAATGTATACGGGAAATGCTCGTGATAAGGATTGGGTTAGATATCCGACACAATGTTTGGCAGTGATGAACAAGGAAGGAAAGATAACGAAATACGAGGAACCGGTGATTAAAAATAGACCCCCAAAAGTAACGGAGCATTTTCGAGACCCAAAAGTTTTTCAAGTGGGGGATACGTATTATTGCCTTGTTGGCGCTGAGCTTGAAGGAAATCAAGGAACGGTTGTTTATTACGAGTCAAAAGATTTAGTGGACTGGACTTACAAAGGAGAAGTCAAAACCTCATTTAAAGGAAACGGATTTATGTGGGAATGCCCGGATTATTTCACCCAAAATGGTAAGGGGGTCATGATTCTTTCACCACAGGGAATGGAAGCGCAGGGAGATCTTTATAACAACATTTTCCAATCTGGATATTTGATCGGAGAAGAAATTGATTGGCAGGAGGGCGTGTTTAAACATGGGGATTTCGTTGAATTAGATAGAGGATTTGAATTTTACGCTCCCCAAACCATGCAAGATCCAAGTGGAAGAAGGATTTTAGTCGGTTGGTTTGGTCTACCTGGTGTTGATTGTGTGAGCGATGAAAATGGTTGGGCGCATTGTTTGACGATTCCACGCGAATTAATCGTGGAGGATAATAAATTATGGCAACGTCCGATTAAAGAACTTGAGCAATTGCGAAAAGAAACGCATACGGTCACACACCTTTTGCAACAGGAATCAACATCTTTTGATAATTTTAGAGGAACTGTTTATGAACTAATGGCCGAGTTTACCGAGATTGAAGCTGAAGTTGTCGGGATTAAACTTCGTAAAGGGGAAAACGAGGAAACGTTATTTTATTACGATTTAATAAATAAAAAGCTAGTATTAGATCGCTTAAAATCAGGACGCACGTGTGGGGATGAATATGGAACGGTGAGAAAATGTCATTTTGATGAAAAGCAACTGAAATTGCAAATTTTTGTCGATGTTTCCTCAATTGAAATTTTCGTCAACGACGGAGCTGAAGTGTTCTCAACACGCATTTTCACAAAAGAGGAAAGCGCAGGCATTGAATTTTTTACAGATGGAGTGGTAAAATTAAAGACAACCATGTGGGGGTTAAACGTTTAGAAAGAGGTGGAAAAATGGCACAAGTAATTTGTCCAGGTGAAGTATTAATTGATTTTATTTCGCTTGAAAATGGGAAGAAGTTAGTGAATGTAGAACGTTTTCAAAAAAAAGCAGGGGGAGCACCTGCTAATGTGGCGACGGCACTTGTCAAACTAGGAGCATCTGCAGAATTTGTTGGGGCGATTGGAAAGGATTCATTCGGTAAATTTTTAACTGAAACCCTTGAACGTTATCACGTAGGAACGAAACATATAGTTGAGGATTCGACACTCGGGACAACGGTGGCCTACGTCTCAATCGATGAGCATGGAGAGCGCGATTTTGAGTTCATGCGTGGGGCAGATGGAAATCTATCACCTGATCAAATTGATTTTGATGCATTTAAAGACTGTAAAATTGTTCATCTTGGAAGTGCTACTGCTTTACTTGGGGATCAATTGTATGAGGTTTATAAGTCATTTATTGCGTTTGCTATAAAGAATCATAAGTTTATCTCGTTTGATCCAAATTATCGTGAGGCGCTTTATCATGATAAAAAAGAATTATTTGTTCGTCACTGTAAAGAGGTGATTAAATCAGTTGATCTTATTAAGGTTTCCGAGGAAGAAGGTCAAATTATTACAGGTGAAACGGACCATGATAAAATGATTTCTGCGTTACATGAACTAGGAGCTAAAATCGTTACCTTAACCCTTGGAAAAGATGGATCCCTTGTTTCTATCAAAAAGGTGTATAAAGTGGAGAGTGTGCCAGTCAAAATGATTGATTCAACAGGGGCCGGTGACGCTTTTATTGGGGCCCTCTTATCGCAAATTGCTAATTTGGAAAATCCAAAAGCCATTTTAACAGATGAGGCGATGCTGATTGAATTTACCAAAAAAGCCAATAAGGTCGGTGCTTTAACAACGACGAAGTTAGGGGCATTAGATTCCATTCCATCGTGGGAAGAAGTCACGATTTAAAAAAGAATTTTTATCGGGAAAAGGGAAAGTTGTCTTCCCTTTTTTTGTTTCCGTTTTAAAGCTTTGCCGGAGGGCGAAGTAAGCAAAAGGGTGTGGATTTAATGTTATATTTTCTCTTTTTTTATAATAGGATGATAATAAAGTCAGATTCATTGAAGGAGAATGAGTGATGGAAAGAAGCTTTAAACGCGTACGAGTGGTTGTGGTGCAACCAGAAGAGCAAATTTACTTTGATCGCTATTATAACGATCCGTTAGGAGCAATGGATAAATTTAACTATTTTTGCAAGTTAGCTAAAATTAATTACCCGCAACAAATTGAGTTTGCGATGGAACGAACGTCTCTCTATAATGAGATGACGGCGTATTTTCCTTATAATGAAATTAATCCATCGAATCAATCTGGATTTGTTCAAGTTTCAATGTATTTTGAAGTCGATCGCTTACGCGCGGCTGAGTAAAAAGACTTAGACTTTTGTTGGAGGATGAAGGGAATGAGACATTTAAATCCGACGTTATATGAAGTGATCGATGAGTGGTTTAAAGAGTTACCTCACGATTATGAGGTAAAAAAAGAGGGGAATACGCGAGATAATTTGCACAATACGCAAGAACAGATTGTCGCTTGCCTTGTGGAGCAATTTCCAATGAGTTATCGTCAATCTTATGAAGTTTACTGCGATTTGTTTAAACAACGTGAAATCTTATCAACCTATGAGGCGCTAGACACGATTAATGTATTAGCTTTAGCGACGGGATCTGGTGGAGATGTATTCGGTCTGATTCACGCATGTGAACGGTTCTTTAAGGGGAAAAAAATTAATATTTTTTCAGTTGAAGGGAACGAGGATGCCCTCCAAAGCCAAACGAATTTATTTAAACATTATGTTTCGGTGAATGTGATTCATAATGACGTTCAATTAACGCCTATTTTGACCGTTTTAGAAGCAGGCTTAGGACGTTTAAAGGGGGCTTTGCAACAACAATGCTTCAAACCTTATGGAATTGAAAAGTTTGATGTGATTCAAGGGTTTAAATGGATGAATGAGCGATCGATTCGAGGGTGGTTTCATTGTTACGATTTCTATCTTTTTTTGAATCAGCATTTATTTCCTAATCGAATTGCCGTTTGGCTCGAAGAGGCGGATTTAAGGTCTATTCATCGAAGTGATCATGAGATTGCTTTACGCGCTGTTAGAGAATATGCAATGTATTGCCGGCGATTCCAAGGCAAAAATCAATTGACGGCTTTAACGCCAACCCCATGCATTGCTAGGCATTTAAATGGGAAAAGCCAAGAGTGTCGGGGATGTCTCGGGTGTTATTACGAGGTGGAAGCTTGCGTGAAACTCGCTCACCAAAAATCGTATCGTTGGCAAAGTCAATCGGTGTTTGTAATGAAGTTTGTTAGTGGGCCGCTAGGACAACAACTCGCGAAATGGCTTCAAGATGAAGAGGTGGGTTATCAAACCTCATCCATCGATGATCTTCCACATTTTTGCACCCTTGATGCAAAGACGGAAGTGAAAAGACAGGCCAATGCCTTTGTATTAGGAACACTTACACGTGAAGAAGGTTAGTATGAACCTAGGTTTATACTAACTTTTTTTATTGGAGGATAAAAAAAGTTAGATAGGGAGGTACCTCTAAGGGATAAAAATCATAATTTATGGTAGAGGGAAAGGAGGGATAGCATGAAAAAAATAGGATTAGTGTTATGCGGAGGTGGAGCCAAGGGAGCGTACCAGGTTGGTGTCATCCGTGTACTTGAAGAGTTTGGGTTACTTCCTTATATTCAATCCGTTGCCGGTTCTTCGATTGGTGGCGTTAATGGGGCTTTATTTTTGCAATATACGCCAGAAGAAATGGAAAATTTCTGGCTAAATTGTCCGTGGTCTACTGTTTTTTCGGTAAGTAAAGAGAAGATGAACCGTATGAATCAAATTGTCGATTCTGTTAATTATCGAAAAATCCCTTCTTTTATAGGCATGATGAATTTAGCAGGCGTGGCTAATCAAGTAGGATTACCATTGAAACGGAAAGGGTTTGAAAAAGTTTTTCGCTCTTGTTTAAATCCAACAGCGATTCAAGAAGATCATCGGGATCTTTATATTTCTTGTAAGGAGGCCCGTTCACCTAGACGACGTTTTTTTAAACTAAACGATTTAACTTACCATCAGATGAAAAGTGTGTTATTGGCAACAACAGCTGTACCTGGTCTTTATGAGCCAGTACTCATCGATAATATCAGTTATGTTGATCCGATGAAGTCTGAGTTAGCGCCGTTACGTCCTTTGTTGTCAACGGATTGTGAGACGATTATTGTTGTTTATTTAAATCCGCGTGCACGAATTGGGAGGCCGTTTATTGAAGGGAAACGAATTATTGAAATTTTTCCAAGTAAAGAGCTTGGAAATGGAGTTTATGGGTCATTTGATTTTAGACCTGACGTGTTGAAATATTATATGGATTTAGGAAGCGAGGACGCTTATCGCATTCTCTATCGAATATTGAGAGAAACGCCTCAATCTCCTCATCGGGTGCGGGTGAAAAATAAATAGCCCTTTGATGAAAAAAGACGCCGGCGAGGAATTGAATATCATGATCAGGAAATAAGGAGAGGGACTAAAGTGGGTAGTCCCTTTTAGGTTGTAACGGGTTAACACAATAATTTTGATGAGGAGTTTTTTACTTTTGATTGAATCTTTCTTAACTTGCCTATAATACAGGAAATCAATTGGTAGAGGTGAGAGAGAGATATGACGAAGGAAACGGCAAAGTATATATTCCTTTTAACGGTGGGCGGTATTTTGTTGTATCGATTTACGGGATATCCAGATGTGTTTTATCGTTTGATTGGATCTTTTATTGGGATAATTAAACCTTTTTTAATCGGGGCTATTTTAGTTGCCTTTATTAATCCCGTGGTCCACTGGTTTGAGGTAAGGTTAAAGTGTCCGAGGGGGTTAAGTATTATTAGTGCCTATTTAGTCCTAATTGGAGTGATTGTTTGTTGTTTTGTTTTAGTTATTCCATCCTGCTTAGTTGGGATTTCTGATTTAGTTGAGAAGGTAGGAGACTACATTCGAATGTTAGATTCACAAGAAGTTGGTTCTGAGTTCATTGAGCGTATTCCGTATTGGAATGAGTTTTTAACTTACGTGGAGGAAAACATTCAAGGGTTAAGTCAAAGTACGTTTAAGGTGGTTAATCAGTTGTCAACGTCTTTATGGACCTCGGTTGTTCGTTTTTTGGCTGAAACCTTGCAATGGGTATTAGGATTTACGATTTCGATTTATTTAATTATTGATCAGCGAAAGGTCTTACGTGCCTTTAAACAATTTTTAGTAGCGTACTTTCCACGCTATGAAAATCGAGTGATGTATTTTATTCGGTTTACTTACCGGACGTTTCAAGATTATATGGTGGGGCGTTTGTTAGATTCATTCGTCGTGGGTGCGATTGCATTCATTGGTTTTTCATTATTAAAGACCCCTTACGTGTTATTATTTTCTTTTGTTGTCTTTGTTACGAATATCATTCCTTATTTTGGGCCAATTGTTGGGGCTATTCTTCCAATTGGGATGACTTTTATGGCAGATCCCGTTCGAGCCATTTGGGTAGCTCTTTTTATCTTTTTGTTGCAACAACTAGACGGAAATGTTATTGGTCCTAAAATTATGGGTGATTCGGTAGGATTATCTCCACTTTGGATTATTTCGGTTGTTATTTTAGGAGGTGCATTATTTGGATTTGTAGGAGTATTTTTGGCTGTTCCTATTTCGGCAGTCATGAAAGAAGTCTATGAATTGATGTTAAGAAAACGGTTAAATCGTTGAATTTTTTCGATATTTAAAAAAGTGAGAATTAAAAAACGTTTTAGTTGTAAAAGTTCGTCAAATAGGTTTGAAAAAATGATGGAAAAGTGGTATTTTATTAAAGTAAATTTATAATACTAAGAAATGTTAATGCATTAGTAAATGGAGGAATGGTTATGCAACAGCCACGTATGTTATCGGCTAGAGAAATTGCAAATGAAGTCGTAGAAGTTGGAAAGTATAAGGTAGCACGTAAAAACAGTGTCGTTGTCGTTTCGGGAATGTTAGCAGGATTATTTATTGCCTTAGGGTACACTGTTTACTTATTAGTTTATGGACAAATGACAGATGCTTACGCAGGAAAAATCGTGGGAGCATTTTTATTCCCAGTTGCCTTAATTTTAATTTTATTAACGGGAGCAGATTTATTTACTGGAAACACGTTAATCGGGAAGGCTTACTTTAAAAAAGAAGTTAAGTTGGGAGCTTTTGTTAAAAACCTTGCATTAGTTTGGATCGGTAACCTTTTAGGGGTTTTATTAGGAATTGGTTTACTAGCAGGTGCAGAGTTATTTACAAATGGTGTAAGTGAACATGTTGCTGAGAATATTCGTCATTTGGCGGAAGTCAAAGTAACCTTATCAACGTCAGCTATTTTCTTCCGTGCGATTTTATGTAATATTTTAATTGCCGGTGGTGTTTATGTGGCTTATTCTGCAAAAGATGTATCAGGTAAATGTATTTTAAGTGTTTTAGTTGTTGCAGTCTTTGCGCTTATGGGTGTAGAACACTGTGTTGCTAATATGTTCGTGTTAGGAATGGGTAAAGTTTTAGGTGCTGATGTTTCTTATGCAGGTATTGCATGGAACCTATTTATTGCGACAATTGGTAACATCGTTGGTGGATTTGTTATCGTTATTCCATATTATTATAATTTCATTCACGCTTATAAAAATAAAGATCACTAGAATGATGAATAAAAAAGTGTTGATTCAACTTTTGTTTGAATTAACACTTTTTTTGCTTTTAGACGGGGATAAATAGAACTAATGTTTGATTTTATCCCCTTTTTAGCGCCTGTTTTTTGTGTTATAATGAGCGTAAAAGAGGTGATTTGAAATGTTCGCTTATTTAAAGGGGTACTCGTCATATTGCGGAAAGGACTTTGTCGTGATTGATGTTAATGGCGTTGGTTATAAAGTTTATACAGCAAACCCATATGAATTTAAAAAAGAGGAGTCTGTTCAAGTTTTTACGCATCAAGTGGTGTCGGAAAATGAAATTAGTTTATATGGATTTAAAACGATAGAGGAACATGATCTATTTCTTAATTTAATAAGTGCTCGTGGAATTGGTCCAAAGACGGCTTGCGCTATTTTAGCGATGAAAGATATGAATGGGTTACGAAATGCGATTGAAAATGGAGATGCAAAGTATTTATGTAAGTTTCCTAAAATCGGCCCTAAAACGGCTCAACAAATTATTTTAGATTTAAAAGGAAAATTGGTGGCCCCTGAAGGTCCGTTATTTACAAATCCGAGTCTGGCAGAGGCCATTGAAGCATTAGAGGCGCTAGGATATGGAGATAAGGAATTGGCGAAGATAAGAAGTGCGTTTAAAGAATCGACGGCTTCTGTTGATGAAATTATTAAAAAAGGATTACAGTTGTTAGTTAAATAGGAAGTGCGTGTTTAATAGAGAAAAAGAGCAGGAGATTCATCTGTTTGCGGTAGGGGGCTTTTATTCAATAGAATGTGGGCCATGGAATGTTAGGATTAGAAATGGATGATGAAGTAGCGGTACTAGGAGAATGAGAATTAAATCAAAATTTTGGTATTATTTGATGGAAATATGCCAAAATAAGTAAACGAGAAAGTAGGTTAGATGATGGTAGAGGAGCGCTTAGTGACGCCGGATGAAATGAAAGAAGATGAATCAGAATTAAGTTTGCGCCCTGAGCGCTTAAACCAATATATCGGTCAAACGGCAGTTAAAGAAAATTTAAGAATTTTTATCGATGCGGCTAAGAATAGAAATGAATCGTTGGATCACGTTTTATTATTTGGCCCACCAGGACTTGGAAAAACGACACTGGCGACGATTATTGCTAATGAAATGGGCGTTAATATTAAGACAACGTCGGGGCCAATGATTGAACGTAGTGGTGATTTAGCAGCTATTTTATCTGTTTTAGAACCAGGCGATGTCTTATTTATTGATGAAATTCACCGATTACCTAAAAGTATTGAAGAGGTATTATATCCGGCAATGGAAGATTACGTGCTAGATATCGTTGTTGGTAAGGATGATACGGCGCGTTCTATTCGTGTGGATTTGGCGCCCTTTACTTTGGTCGGGGCAACGACACGTGCCGGGGATTTATCAGCCCCACTTCGTGACCGATTTGGTGTGATGAATCGTTTGGAGTATTATACGGAGGAGCAGTTGCAATCGATTGTCAAGCGAACGGGAGTTGTTTATGAGACGCCAATCGATGATCAGGCTTCGTTAGAGCTAGCGAGACGATCACGCGGAACACCGCGAATTGCCAATCGCCTTTTTCGCCGGGTGCGAGATTATGCTCAGGTGATGGGGGATGGAGTCATTACGCACGATATTGCTAAGCTAGCGCTCGATCGCTTGGATATTGATTCTCTCGGTCTTGATTATGTGGATCATAAATATTTAATGGGGATTATTGAACGTTTTAGTGGAGGTCCATGTGGAATTGAGGCCGTCGCTGCCTCGATTGGTGAAGAACCGCAAACGCTAGAAGATGTTTATGAGCCTTATTTACTTCAATTAGGATTTATTAAAAGGACACCTCGCGGGCGAGTAATCACACCACAAGCTTGTGAACATTTAAAGGTGCCATATCCGTTAAAATAAAGATTGAAAAATGAGGATATTTGGTAGATAATTTATACAGAGTGATAAATTTTGCAACATAGAAAGTTGGTGTGTTATGCGAGTAGATCAATTCGACTTTGAATTACCAGAGGAATTAATCGCACAAACTCCATTAAAGGATCGGGACACGTCACGTTTAATGGTTTTAAATAAAAAAACAGGTGAAATCAAACATGAGGTTTTTCATGATATTCTCAATTATTTAAACCCTAATGATACACTTGTTTTAAATAATACGAAGGTGATGCCGGCAAGGTTAATGGGACAAAAAGCAGATACGGGTGCCCATATTGAGGTGTTACTTTTAAAACAAGAGCAAGAGGATTGCTGGGAAACGTTAGTGAAGCCAGCAAAACGTGTAAAAGTTGGAACAGTTGTTGAGTTTGGAGACGGACGCTTAAAAGGTGAATGTATCGAAACGGGCGATATGGGAAAACGTATCTTTAAATTTATATATGAAGGAATTTTTTACGAGGTATTGGATTCGTTAGGTGAGATGCCACTTCCTCCATATATTACTGAAAAATTAGATGACCGCGACCGTTATCAAACGGTTTTTGCCAAGGAAATCGGATCAGCGGCAGCTCCGACAGCTGGGTTACATTTTACGACAGAATTGTTGGATAAAATTAAGGAAAAAGGCGTCAATGTTGCGTATATTACGTTACATGTTGGGTTAGGAACTTTTAGACCTGTTTCTGCGACGAGTGTTGAGGAGCATGAAATGCATGCGGAATTTTATCAAATGTCGCAAGAAACAGCTGATTTATTAAATGAAACTCGCTTGAAGGGCGGTCGAATTATTACGGTTGGAACAACATCGACGCGTACCCTTGAAACGATTGCTCGTGATCATCAAAAATTTACGGCTTGTGAAGGTTGGACCGATATTTTTATTTATCCGCCGTATGAGTTTAAAGGAATCGATGGAATGTTAACGAATTTCCATTTACCTAAATCTACCCTAATCATGTTAATCTCAGCTTTAGCGGGACAAGAAGCGGTGATGAATGCCTATCGTGTGGCAGTAGCGGAAAAATATCGTTTCTTTAGTTTTGGAGATGCGATGTTGATTATTGAATAAGAACAACTAAGAATGTAGAAAAAGTGAGGTGCCTCTTTTGGCGATTAAATATGAATTAATACATGAATGTAAACAATCAGGTGCTCGTTATGGGAAATTACATACGCCACATGGGACGTTTGAAACACCTGTTTTTATGCCAGTCGGAACATTGGCAACAGTTAAAACGATGTCTCCTGAGGAGTTAGATCAGATGGGGGCTAAAATTATTTTAGCGAATACGTATCATCTTTGGTTACAACCAGGAGAAAAAATTGTTGAAGAAGCTGGTGGGTTACACAAGTTTGAAAACTGGGGGGGCGCTATTTTAACAGATTCTGGAGGATTCCAAGTTTTCAGTTTAAGTAAATTACGAGAAATTACGGAAGAAGGGGTGACGTTTAGAGACCATCGTAATGGGGCTCCTTTGTTTATGTCTCCAGAAATTTCAATCGGCGTTCAAAATTCATTAGGAGCAGATATTATCATGTCTTTTGATGAATGTCCGCCATATCCTGCAACTTTTGAATATATGAAAAATTCAGTCGATCGTACCATTCGATGGGCTGAGCGCGGAAAAAAAGCGCATAAGAATCCGGATACTCAAGCTTTATTCGGGATTGTACAAGGTGGAGAATATCCTGAATTGCGTAAATACTGTGCAGAAAAACTAGTTGAAATGGATTTCCCAGGTTATTCGGTTGGGGGCGTTTCTGTTGGAGAACCAAAAGATGTTGCACGTAAAATGATTGAGTATACGGTTCCTTATTTACCAAAAGATAAACCACGTTATTTAATGGGAGTCGGATCTCCGGATGATTTAATTGATGGGGCTATTCGTGGAATTGATATGTTTGACTGCGTCTTACCGACTCGTATTGCCCGTCATGGAACAGCGATGACGTCTGTTGGCCGTGTCGTTATTAAAAATAAAAGATATGAGCGTGATTTTACGCCATTAGATCCAAATTGTGATTGCTATACGTGCAAAAACTATACACGTGCGTATATTCGACACTTAATTAAAGCGAACGAGTCGTTTGGGCAACGTTTAGTCTCTTATCATAATTTACATTTCCTCATTCATTTAATGGAGCAAATCCGTGAAGCCATTCGTCAAGATCGTTTATTAGATTTCCGTGAAGAATTTTTTGAGCAATACGGTCTTAATTTACCAGGATCAAGAGGATTTTAATAAGCCATGTATCATTGACGCGTGTCAATGATTGATGGAGATAGAATAAAACCATCGACAATGATGTTGATGAGTATAAGAGGGAGCGGTTTATTATGAATCAAACAGTTTTATTAGTCATTCAGTTATTATTGTTAGCGGTCATTTTTTACTTCTTTATGATTCGTCCAGAAGGAAAACGTCGCAAGGCAGTTACAACGATGCAAAATAGTTTAACTAAAGGGGATCGAGTAGTGACTATCGGAGGTGTCCATGGACGCATTCATTCCCTAGAAGAAGATGTTGTAACATTAATCAATGATGAAGGACAAAAATGGATTTTTGAACGTCATGCGATTGCACGTAAACTAGAAAAATAAAATAAAAAGAGGGGAGTCTAGAAACAGACTCTCCTCTTTTTATTAGCGTTTAAACGGTAAGTTAACACCAATCATTCCTCCGGTAATACAAATAACGAAGGTAATCAGGCTGCGAATATAAAATTGAAGTGTTAAAGGAGCTTCAACGCCAATGGTATAGAATAAGACGCTTAATAGCACCATAACCGTGGCGATACCGATACCAATTAACCAACCTTTTTCACCGAATCTTTTTGATGTGAAGGCAGATCCCACAAAGAAGGTAATGACGAACGCACCATAAATTATTTTTTCAAGAAGCCCTACTGAAACCCATCCAAAATAAGCAATTGTTGTTATAAGAAGTCCAAAAATGAGGATACTAATAACAATGAATGCTAATCCGTCAAGTAATGCTTTTCCTAGTTTTTCTGACATATTCTCAACTCCTATGACTGTGTGTATTCATTAGTAACTGTATGAACAAATGAAAGTGATTATGAGATTTTACGTAAAAAAGAATGAAATAGAGGGGAAAATATGGATCTTAATTGCTATAATGTGATATATAGAACAACACTTTTTTATATTGTCCTATTAATCGTGTTTAAGTTAATGGGAAAAAGGGAAATTGGTCAATTGACGTTGCTTGACTTAGTTGTTTCCGTTTTAATGGCCGAAATCGCGGCAATGGCAATTGATAATTTGGAACGACCGATTCATGAGGTGTTATTAGCAATTGGTTTGCTTGGAGCGTTACAGTTTACGTCAGCATTTATTACGTTACGTTATAAGAAAGTTCGCGAAATTATTGATGGAAAACCATCTATATTAATTCATCAAGGTAGAATCAATATTAGTGAGATGAGAAAGCAACGGTATACGTTTGACGATTTAATGCTCCAGCTAAGAGCTAATAATATCTCGTCGGTTTTTGAGGTGGAGTATGCTATCTTGGAGTCAAATGGTCAATTATCATCGTTTAAGAGAAAAGATGTGACGTATTGTCCGTTACCTATCATTACGTCGGGAGGGATTGAAAAGGAAAATTTACTAAAAATCCATAAAACAAAAGAGTGGGTAGAAGAAGAAATGGAAAAGCAAGGGATTTTTAGTGTTAAGGAAGTTTATTATGCCGCTTATGACGGAAAAAATCTTCAATTTATTACCCGAGAATCATTAAATATTAAAGAAAAAAAACGTCGTTTTTAAGGGCGACGTTTTTTTTCGTGTAGTTATCCTTTAGGAAAGTTACCGTATCTTCTCTTATTTCGTGCTATAATAGGGTTGTTGTTTTTTGCGGCGTCCTTCGTTGAATTGGTCGGGCAATAACCCACAAACAAAGAGTAAAAATAGATAAGATACACCAACAATAAAGCAAATAATAATCATATTTAAAAATTGATTTGGATGGAAAACATAGGCTAGTTTTAAATAAGAACCGAGCATGAACGTAATTCCGATGATTAAAGTTGCATTAAAAATAGAACGGAGATTCATGCGATAACCAATATGTTTTCTGACCAATAGAAAATGCCATCCCGTGACAAAGACCACATTAAATAAAACGGAGATTACGAGTCCGTAAATATTTAGGTTTGGAATTTGAAGTAAGACAACCATCATGATGATTTTAATAAACGAAGAGATGAAAGTTGTGTTCATGGCTTGGTTTGCTTTATCAATGGCTTGTAAGGTAGAGGTTAGAGGTGCTTGAAAGTAAAGGAGTAAAAAGACAGGGGCCATGACAATTAAATAGTTAGCTCCTGTTGACGAGCCGTAGAGTAAGTTCATGAGTTCATCTGGGAATAACATTAATAAAACCGTATAAATCCCACTCGGTAAAAAGGAAAGTAAAAAAGCATTATTTAAGTGGGAATAAATTCGCTCATATCTCTTATTAGCGTATGCTTGACTAATCGGAGGAACGATGGCTTGCGTAATGGCATTGGAGATAAATGAAGGCATGAGAACCATCGGAAGGGCAAATCCAGAAACGGCTCCGTATAATTTAGCACTTTGCATGCTATTATAACCAATTCTAAAGAGACACTGGACAACGACAATGGGTTCAAGAAAGTGTGAGAAGGATCCAATCAGTCGACTTCCTGTAGCAGGCAAGGAAATAGCCAACACATCTTTAAAATTTTGAGGGCTTAAGTGAGCAGGTTTTAAATTGGCCCCCTGATGATTATGTTTAATATTTTTGAAGAATAAGAAGACGAGAATCAAGATAGAAGAAAACTCTCCTGCGATGGAAGCCCAAATGGTTCCGACAATTCCAAACACGATTCCATAAGGGAGTAACCACGAAATGAAAAGCACTGAAAATATCATTCGAACAACTTGCTCCACAAGGGTTGAAATAGCGGATGGAAACATGTTTTGCTCCCCTTGAAAGTAAGCTTTGAGAATGGTCGAAAGTGAAACGAAAAAGAGCAGAGGACCGATGGAGATTAAAGGTAAATAGGTTCTCTCATCTTTGAGTAAGTAAACAGCCAATGGTTCGGCAATAAAGAATAATACAATACTGATAAGTAAGCTCGAAACCATAGCGATAATGAGTGAAACGGATAAAACCTTTTTTTGTCGCTCCGTTGCGCGAGAAATAAGGGTTGGAATGGCAATAGGCAGTCCGATACTCGCAAATGTTGTTAACAACATGAGGGTAGGGCCGATTAACATGTAAACTCCAATTCCGTCTTCACCAAGTAGCCGTGTAACCATGACGCGGTTAACCATTCCTAAGACTTTTGTGATAAGACCGGCTACAACGAGAATAAATGTTCCTTGTACGACGTTTTGTTTTTTCATAATTTTTTTCACCTATACTTTAGTTATGATTTTGCTTAAGTCTATGAGGCGGGAATTTAAAATATGAAGGTGAGGAGATACTTTTGCTTAAATCGATGATGCATTGGAAAAAATCTGACATAATAGATGAAAATGAACGAGAACAGACAGGTAGGTTGCATCCGGCAATTGAACAACTGATTTTATCGAGAAAGTTAGCGACACCGGATCATTTAGCAACCTTTCATCAGGAAGAATTGATTCAGCATAACCCATTTTTATTTTCGCAAATGTCAAAAGTTGTGGAGCGGATTAACACGGCGATCGATGAGGGACAGCCGATTCTTATTTATGGGGACTATGACGCGGACGGTGTGACGGGAACGTCTATTTTAGTTCGTTGTCTTCGTGAACTCGGGGCGCTTGTCGATTATTATATTCCCAATCGCTTTTATGAAGGATACGGGCCGAATAAAGAAGCGTTTAGACAGGCGGTTGAGGATGGATTTTTATTAGTGATTACTGTTGATAATGGAATTTCTGGAATTGAAGAGGCGGAACTCTTATTAGAACACGGAGTTGATTTGATTATTACGGATCATCACCAGGTAAAAGAGACACTTCCTCGCGCTTACGCGATTTTACATCCAGAACTTGATGAAACTTATCCCTTTCATCATTTATCAGGGGCTGGGGTTGCCTTAAAAGTAGCAGAAGCATTATTAGAAGAAGTAATTCCAGAAGACTTTTATGCCATTGCCATGCTTGGAACGATAGGAGATGTTGTTCCTTTAAGAGATGAAAATCGTTCCATTGTTAAGCGGGGGTTGGTGGCATTACGAGATACGGAAATTGAGGGATTAAATGCTATCATGCAATTAGCCAATACAGATAAAAAAGAAGTAACTGAGGTGAATGTTGGGTTTGAAATTTGCCCTCGATTAAATGCCCCCGGCCGGATGGATGAAGCATCACTTGCTGTTAAATGTCTCATTTGTGAGGAGCTAGAGGAGGCGATGCAGTTAGCCCGTCAAATCGAAGAATTAAATACGGAACGGCAAAAAACAACGCAACAAGTATTAGAAGAAGCAACAAAGCTTGTAGATTCAGAAACATTAGCGACTAAAAAAGTTGTCATTTTATATTCCCCTCATTGGCATGAGGGAATCCTTGGAATTGTTGCTGGACGCTTGGCTAAGCAGTGGCAAAAGGCGGTCTTTGTCGTGACGGATGATCATGAAGGATTCATTAAAGGATCGGCACGTGCAGTTGAGGGATATCATTTATTTGAGTTGTTATCCCAATGCCAACCGTTAATTGAACGGTTTGGTGGCCATGCCTTAGCGGCTGGGATAACCTTTGATAAAAAAAATCTTCAGTTACTAGAAGATCAAATGAATGAACTTTTAAAAGACACAGATTTTACATCGACGCTTACGATTGATTTGAGCTTGCCTCTTGCTGATTTAGATGTTTCCTTTGTCGAACAATTACAGTGTCTAGCACCTTTTGGTGAAGGAAACCGTCCTCCTCTTGTTGAAGTGAGAGATGTTTATGTGAACCAAGTTAAAATGATTGGGAATAAGATGCAACACTTAAAATTTACACTTGAACAAAAGGGGCATTCAATTGAAGGAATTGCCTTTAATCAGGCACCTTTAGCGATGTATTTAACTAAAGATACACGATTTAGTTTTGTAGGCGAGCTTAAAATTAACGAATGGAATGGAAATCATAGCGTGCAATTTCATTTTGTTGATGTGTTGTGTGACGAGTTTCAATTAATTGACCTACGTAACAAACAAGCCTATGAACAACGGAAAAATGATTTATCTCTAGCTACACCATATGCTAAGGCGAAGGAGTTAAACGAGGTTGATTTATTAGTCATTGATCAGCTACCGACGTCGAAAGAAGAATTGTTGAAATTGATTCAAGAAAAGAAACCTAATAATATTGTGATGGCACCGATGGAGACGGCCGTTACGTTTGCGTCCCGTGAGAAGTTTATCACGGTTTATCGTGTGATTAAGCAACATGCCCCCATTCCCCTTAATCATCAGGTGATGAATTATTTCTTACGACTTGGAATTAGTAAAAATGAATTATTATTTATTTTACAGGTGTTTTTTGAAGTGGAACTTGTTATAATAAAAAATGGTTCTGTTTTTTTACCTGATTGCGTCGCAAAGCGCGATTTATCCGAGGCTGCAACGTATCAACTGCAATATTCAAAGTTAAAAATGCTTGAATTTTTTGAATTAACGACATGGGCAGAATTAAAACACATTTTTACAACAGCTAGGGAGGAAATAACAAATGAATCTTAAAGATTATGTAGCGAATGTACCTAACTTTCCAAAAGAAGGGATTCAATTTAAAGATATTACACCATTAATGGCAGATGGAGCGGCATATAGCTATGCGACACAGCAGATGGTTGAATTTGCTAAAACGCAAAAAGCGGAAGTGATTGTTGGACCAGAAGCACGAGGGTTTATTTTTGGATGCCCTGTTGCGCATGAATTGAAAATTGGATTTGCTCCTGTGCGTAAACCAGGAAAATTACCTCGTGAAACGGTTTCTTTTAACTATGATTTAGAGTACGGATCAAATACATTATGCATGCATCAAGATGCGATTAAACCAGGTCAACGTGTGTTAATCGTTGATGATTTATTAGCAACAGGTGGTACAGTAGAGGCAACAATAAAATTAATTGAACAATTAGGCGGAGTTGTCGTTGGATGTGCCTTTTTAATCGAACTAGAAGGATTAAATGGTCGAAAAATGTTAGAAAATTATGAAGTGTTATCATTAATGAAATATTAATTTCATTGAGTTTCTAAGATAAAGGAAGAATGCAATATTTTCTGTTGCATTCTTCCTTTTTTTTATGTTAAACTTTTAAAAAGTATAAAAAAATCATCAAAAGAGTATGAAATATCGGATGAATCATCATCCTTTTTTTTCATCTGAAAAAAGATTACAAATATTTACGCTTTTAGTGAAACAAATTTTGGATTTAGCTTTATAATAAAATAAATAGACTAGATAATAGGAGTAATGTTTATGTATCAATTAAACGGATATGAGATATCTATTGATCATGTTTTAGAGCAAGCTAAAACGTATATTAAAAATCCAGAGAGTATTGAAGTGATTGAGCGTGCTTTTGAACTTGCCTTTCAAAAACATAAAGATCAATTGCGAAAATCAGGCGAACCCTATATTATTCACCCTATTGAGGTGGCTCATATTCTTACGAAGTGGCAAACAGGTCCACGAACGATTGCGGCAGGATTGCTTCACGATATTATAGAAGATACAGATATTACAAAAGAGGAAATTGTTGAGTTATTTGACCAAGAAATTGCTGAGATTATTGATGGGGTTACGAAACTGACGAAGTTAACGTATAAATCAAAAGAAAAACAACAAGCAGAAAATCATCGTAAAATGCTTTTAGCAATGAGTAAAGATATTCGCGTTATTTTGGTTAAACTTGCGGATCGATTGCACAATATTCGAACGTTGAAGTTTTTGCCTCCTGAAAAACAACGAGCCATTGCTCATGAAACGATGGAAATTTATGTTCCTATTGCTCATCGATTAGGGATGTATCGGGTGAAAGCTGAACTTGAAGATACGTCACTCCGCTTTTTAAAACCCGACGATTTTTACCGAATTGCTCAGTTAATTAAGCAGAAAAAACATGAGCGAGAAGCTCAAATTCAAGAAATGGAAGATGAGATTAAAGCGGCGCTTGAAGAGTACCACATTCCTTTTGAAATTAAAGGGCGTATTAAAAATATTTATAGTGTCTATAAAAAAATGCAAACACGCGATAAAGAATTTGATGAAATCTACGATTTATTGGCCTTACGTTTAATCGTCAATACACTTCCTGAATGCTATTCAGCATTAGGAGTCATTCATGCCAACTTTAAGCCGATTCCTAATCGCTTTAAAGATTACATTGCCATGCCTAAGCCCAACATGTATCAATCTTTACATACGACAATTATTGGACCGAATGGTCATGTATTTGAAGTTCAAATTCGAACGAAAGAGATGGATGAAATTGCAGAGCAAGGGGTTGCTGCGCATTGGGCTTATAAGGAAAATCGTCAAGTGACAGCGAAACAAGAACAAAAAGAAATTCAAGATAAATTAAAATGGTATGAAACGCTAATTGCTTATCAAGAGGAAGTCAACGATGCTGAAAAATTAATGAAATTAGTCAAAGACGACATTTTTAATGCCAATGTCTATGTCTTTACGCCAACTGGTGATGTTTTTGATTTTCCACCGGGATCAACACCTCTTGATTTTGCTTATCGCATTCATACGAATCTTGGACACCAAACGACAGGTGCCATTGTGAATGGTAAAATTGTAACTTTAAATTATCAGCTAAAAACAGGTGATATTGTTGAGATTAAATCGTCACGTAATTCGTTTGGACCGAGTGAGGATTGGTTAAATATTGTCAAAACTTCTCAAGCTCGTCATAAAATTCGTCAATATTTTAATCGGACGAAGCGGGAGGATTATACGCATAAAGGCGAGGAATTATTTGCGAAGGAATTGGCTTCAAAAGATTTATCGATAAATGCCATTGATGTCCAAAAGCTGTTAAAAATTTATAAAAAACAAAACATTGATAAACTTGAGGAGTTATATTATCAAATTGGACGTGGACGCCTCATTCCTAAAACGATTTTGGAACGTTATTTATCTGATGGAAAAGAAGTCGATGATACGGCGCTTATTCAACAAATTAATGAAGCAGCCAAAGTAAAGGAAGGGCACCGCAAAAAAGCGAAAAATCGTTTTGGTATTATTGTCGATGGATTAGATAATGTTGACTTGCGGATTGCAAAATGTTGTAACCCCGTCCCGGGTGACCCTATTGTGGGGTATATTACGAAGGGAAGTGGGATTACGATTCACCATGAAAATTGTCATAATGCCAAATCTGATGGACGCCTAGTTCCTGTTGAATGGGATGAGGAGCATCAAAATACGTTTAATGCTAAAATTAAAGTAGTCGCGTTAGATCGTAAAAATGTCTTAGGTGATATCATTCAAAAATTAGCAGCGATTAATACGAATATTACAGAATTAAATGCTCAAACTTCATCGGATACCGTGATTATTAATATGTCATTTTCAGTGCGCAATACGGAACAACTGTTATCTATCGTTAATACCATTAAGCGTGTGAAAGATGTGTTTAATGTTGAGCGTATTTTACAGTAGCGAGGTGTTTAAAAATGAAGGTAGTTGTTCAACGTGCTAAAAATGCAAGTGTAACTGTTGAGGATCAGGTGGTAGGCGCTATCGATGATGGCCTCGTTTTGCTTGTTGGGTTAACACATGATGATACGTTAGCTGACTTAGAGTATTGTGCTAAAAAGGTCGCTAATCTCAGAATTTTTGAGGATGAATTTGGAAAGATGAATCGTTCAGTTCAAGATGTTGCGGGAGCTATTTTATCGATTTCTCAATTTACGTTATATGGAGAGACTAAAAAAGGGAATCGTCCAAGTTTCATCCAAGCGGCAGCGCCGGATAAAGCGAAGCCGTTGTATGATCAGTTTAATCAATTATTAATAGAGAAGTATGGACTATGTGTCAAAACGGGTGTATTTGGGGCCATGATGGATGTCTCATTTACAAATGTCGGACCGACGACTTTAATGATTGAATCTTAAAAGAAAATGTATTATAATAAAGAAAATAGTCAATGATAACTATAAATTCGATGATCAAGAGATGCTAGGATGGAAGCCGTACTAGAGAACGAAGCCTAGGCTGGAAGCTTCGACGGATACCTAATAGATAGACACTTGTAAGAAGATATCTTGAAATAGTTAGTAGGGATATCCGTGGACGGCGTTAACGTTTGAAAGAGGTTATCGTTAAAAAAGACGATAGCAAGTAAGGTGGCACCGCGTATATAACGTCCTTAGATTTTAATCTAGGGACTTTTTTTATATGTGTGTATTCTCGCCAATCAAAGAAAGTTGTCATGATGAATCGTCATAAGGAAGGAGCTTTAATATGAACTTCAGTAAACCAAAAGGGACTTACGATGTTTTACCGAAAGAAAGTGCACGTTGGCAAAATATCGAAAGTTTAATCCGAGAAATTTGTTCAATCTTCAATTATAAGGAAATTCGCACGCCGATGTTTGAAAGTACTGGCTTATATCACCGTTCGGCTGGGGAAACATCAGATGTTGTTTCTAAGGAAACGTACGATTTTAAAGATCGCGGGGATCGCTCAATGACTTTACGCCCTGAAGGAACAGCGGGTGTGGTACGTAGTTATATCGAAAATAAATTATATGCGGATCAAATGGTGCAAAAATTATTTTATATTGCTCCGATGTTTCGCTATGAACGTCAACAAAAAGGGCGTTATCGTCAACACGTTCAATTCGGAACAGAAGTTTTTGGAAGTGCTGATCCAGCCTTAGATGCAGAGGTTATCTCATTAGCTGTAACCCTATATAAAGTGTTAGGATTACGCAATGTTAAAGTGAAGTTAAACTCTTTAGGAGATACACAAAGTCGTGAAAATTATCGTCAAGCATTACTAAACCACTTTTCTGGGCATCAAGAGGAGTTATGTGCAGATTGTCAAGTTCGCTTAGCGAAAAATCCACTTCGTGTCTTAGACTGTAAAGTTGATCGTCATAAGGAGATTATGAAAAATGCGCCTCAATTAATTGATCATTTAATTGATGAAGACCGTGCTTATTTCTTAAAAGTTCAACAATACTTAAAATCAATGGGAATTGATTATGAGTATGATGCGACATTAGTTCGAGGATTTGATTACTATACGCATACTATTTTTGAAATCCAGGCTGAAATTGAAGGATTTGGAGCTCAAAATACGTTGTGCGGTGGGGGACGCTATAATAAATTAGTGGCTGAATTAGGTGGACCAACTGTTCCTGCTATCGGATTTGGAATGGGCTTAGAACGCTTGTTATTAGCTTTAGAAGCTGAGGGAATCCAAGTCGGAGGAGATGATGCGGTAGATTTCTTCCTAATTACATTAGGTGAAGAGGCTAAAATGTTTGGATCACGTTTATTATTCGATTTACGTTCACGTGGATTGGCCTGTGAAACAGATTATTTAGGTAAAAATTTAAAAGGACAGTTTAAACAAGCGGATCGTTATCATGCACGCTATACAGCAATCTTAGGTGAGGATGAACTTCAACAAGGAATGATCAAGATTAAAAATAACCAAACAGGGACACAAGAATCTGTTCCAGTGGCTTTGATTATTGATTATATTTTAGAAGACCAACAAAAAAATCATGCTCATCACACAGGATGCTGTGGAGGGCACGAACATGATGATAATCATGAATGTTGCGGGGGCCATGGAAATGGTTCAGGCTGCGGATGTCAACATTAGTAAGAGGTGAAGTAGATGAATCGTACACATAATAATGGAGAATTAAGAATTGAGCAAGTAGGACAAACAGTCGAATTAAAAGGATGGGTGGCTAAAACTCGTAACCTAGGTGGACTTGTTTTTATTGATTTACGTGATCGTTATGGGATGACGCAATTAGTCATCAATCCAGAAACGGCAAAGCCAGAAGTTTTAGCAACGGCAACTAAAGTTCGTAATGAATATGTCATTGCGGTTAAAGGAGAAGTCGCAGAACGCCAAAGTAAAAACCCGAATATGCCAACGGGTGATATTGAGGTGGTGTTAGATGAATTAACCATTATTTCTGAGGCAGAAATGACACCATTAATTATCGCTGATGAAACGGACGCATTAGAAGAGACACGTTTAAAATATCGTTATTTAGATTTACGCCGTCCTGTGATGCAAAAAAACTTTATTTTACGTCATAATATTTTAAAATCTATTCGTAGCTATTTAGATGGACATGACTTTATCGAAGTAGAGACACCTTACTTAAATAAATCAACACCTGAAGGGGCGCGCGATTACTTAGTTCCAAGTCGTGTTCATGAGGGAGAGTTTTATGCCCTTCCACAATCACCTCAAATTTTTAAACAATTATTGATGGTTTCTGGATTTGAACGCTACTATCAAATTGCTCGTTGTTTCCGTGACGAGGATTTACGTGCGGATCGTCAACCAGAATTCACGCAAATCGACATTGAAACGTCATTTTTAACACAAGAAGAAATTATGAACATGATTGAAGAAATGCTTGTGAAAATGATGAAAGATGTGAAAGGATTAGACATCCCACGTCCATTCCCACGCTTGAGTTATGAAGAAGCGATGGGACGTTTTGGATCAGATAAACCAGATACACGCTTTGAAATGGAATTAATGGCTTTAAATGATGTTGTCGCAAACTGTGGTTTTTCTGTTTTTGCGCAAACAGTTGAAGCAGGGAATGAAGTTAAAGCATTATGTGTTAAAGGGGCAGCTGACCGATTCTCACGTAAAGATATCGATAAATTAACCGATTATGTGAAAAAATATAAAGCAAAAGGATTGGCATGGGTTAAAGTAACGGAAGATGGATTTAATGGCCCAATTGCAAAATTCTTTAATGAACAAGAAATTGAAAATATGAAGCAAGCAACTCAAGCTGAGACAGGAGACTTATTACTATTTGTCGCAGATAAAAAATCAGTTGTTGCTGATAGTTTAGGGGCACTTCGCTTACATTTAGGAAAAGAATTAGGTTTAATTGATGAATCGAAGTTTAACTTCTTATGGGTTATTGACTGGCCATTATTTGAATATGATGAGGAAGCTGGACGATTCTTTGCAGCCCATCATCCATTTACGATGCCAAGCCTTGATACATTAGACACATTTGATACAGATGCTCATCAGGCGAAAGCTCAAGCCTATGACATTGTTTTAAATGGATACGAATTAGGTGGGGGATCTCTTCGTATTTATCAAAAAGACATTCAAGAGCGTATGTTTAAAGCCCTTGGATTCACCAAAGAAGAGGCAGAGCAACAATTCGGCTTCTTAATGAATGCCTTTAAATACGGAACACCACCACATGGAGGATTAGCTTTAGGACTAGATCGTATTGCGATGATTTTAACAGGATCTCAAAGTTTACGAGATGTCATTGCCTTCCCTAAAAATGCATCAGCAACTTGTCCAATGACAGAAGCACCGGGTGTCGTATCTGAAGCGCAATTAGAAGAGTTACATATTCAATTAAAGAAATAGAGGATTGATGAAAAGTAGAGAGATGAGATAACCTCAAATCTCTTGTTCATTTAAATG
Source organism: Turicibacter sp. UBA7094 (assembly GCA_002493395.1). Lineage (GTDB taxonomy): Bacteria > Bacillota_I > Bacilli_A > MOL361 > Turicibacteraceae > Turicibacter. The sequence continues at coordinate 28,940 of DKYS01000093.1, forward strand.
ACGAAAAGAGTGCCATTTTGCACTCTTTTTTTGCAAAGATATGAATAAAATTGTACATTTTTGTGTAAAAAAATGGCTAAGTGTTTTCAAATATCAATAAATCATGTAAAATGGTGCTAGATGATTTCTCTTCATGTAATGTCTCACGTTTTTATAATCGCGACTTCATCCCTTTTATTTTAGAGGGGAATTATAATAACAAACGGACATAGAGCATAAGGCAAAGTTAAAAGGGAGGGTGTAGGCATGGATATGAGAAAAATCATTAAACAGCCGTTAGTTATTTTTGGGAGTACTTTTTTAATTTTAACGGTCGTTTTAATTGGTGTGTTTATTTACCAAGTTAAAGGCGTAACCGGGGGATTAAATGACATCTCTCAATCTGGTGTGCAAACAGTTGAGGATGAAAAGAAGGAGTATCAATTACCCAAGCAGGCGACGGCCTATCAAAAAGAAATTTTTGATGATTTAATAAAGGCACAGGAGGCATACCAAACCGATCAAACGGAACAAACGACGAAAGATTATGCCTCATTAGTTGTTAAAAATTTTATTGCTGATTTTTACACGTGGACAAATAAAACCAACCATAGTGATGTAGGGGGCATTCAATTTATTAATGAAGAGATGCAAGCTACATTTAAAAAACAGGCGATTGATGGGTATTATGAAACGCTAGATTATTATTTAGAACATGACGGTGCCGCTTCATTGATGAGTGTTGAAGAGGTAAACCTTTCAGATGTTAACTTAAATGACACCATTGAGGTGGAGGGAGAAGAAGGAGAAATGGAGCAAAAAGCTTGTATTTCTGTTTTAGCAAACTGGTCATACGCTCCAACATCCCTTAATGAGGGAGCTAATCTTCAAACCCAAGCAACATTTATTTTAACAGACGTTGAGGGTCGCTTAGTCATTAATGCGATTTTATCAGAGTAGGGAGGGGCAGTGATGTTTAATAAAAAAGGATTTAAGTGGATTTATCGATTCATTATGATTTTACCGATTATTCCAATTGTTTGGAATGCCATTTATCTTAATAAATATTCTGGATTTGATTTTTTATTGCGAGGCAATATCGTTTTGATTTTCATTCTTTTATACTTAGCTTTATTAATGTTTGGATTGTATGCAATTAAGATTGAGTCAAAAAAAGGAACGATTGTTTTAACTGCACTTGCAATCATTGGAATGGGGATTGGGTGTTACGGTGGTTACGTGAATACGCGTGTCTATCAGTCACTGACGAATATGACGATGAATGAATCGACAGTTAATTATAGTTTGGTCACTTTATCAACACGTTCATTTGAAACGGTGACAGATTTAGAAGGATATAAAATTGGAACCTTGAATCTGACAAATCAGGAAGTTTCAGATAATATTGATCAATTTTTAGAGAAAAATAAGTTAACAGATGAGGCAGAAGTTGAAAAATACAATTCACCTATTGCCATGCTTGACGATTTATATTCTGAAAAAATTGATGCAATTATTGTAGGAGATAACTATGCGTCATTATTTTCCGGGCAATCGGAATTTGAGCATATTCAAGATGAGACGAAAGTTTTAGCAACGATCGAGACGGTGCTTAAACCAACAGATGATGAGACAGCAATTACAAATACGTCATTGATTGAAGATCCATTCTCAATCTTGTTAATCGGAGTCGATTCGACAGAGCAAGGGTTAGGAGCAGCATCGCTAGCAGATTCTTTAATTGTAGCGACCGTAAACCCTAAAAATTTATCCGTGACAATGACCTCAATCCCAAGGGATTCTTATGTCGAAGTTCCATGTTTTAATAATACGAAAGATAAAATTACCCATTCAAATAATGGGGGAACAACCTGTGTCATGGAAACAGTTAAGAAAATGTTTGATTTAGATATTCCTTATTACGTGAAAATTAACTTTAAAGGTGTAGTTGAATTAGTTGATGCCATTGGTGGAATCTATGTTGATGTTCCTGTTACGATTGAGGAACAAGATAGTAACCGTCAATTCGGTGATCATTTAGTAACGGTTGAAGAAGGGTATCACTTATTAAACGGTGAACAAGCGCTAGCTCTTTCTCGTCATCGTAAAACATTGGCAAAAGGCGATTTAGGGCGCGCTGAGCATCAACAGTTAGTTATTGAAGGAATTCTGAATCAAATGCTAACTGAAATGGATACAGTTGGTGAGTTTTTAGATTTATTAGATGTTTTAGGAAATAATATTGAAACGAATATTTCAATGAATCAATTGACATCAGGAATTCAGTATTTATTAAGTTTACTGTCAGGATCAGCAGGACAAAATCCGTTAGATATGATTTATATGAAGAGTATGGTATTAAGTGCGGAATACGGATATTTATCTAACCCATATTATTCATTTAAGTTAAATTATGCGTTCCCGTACGAGGGGGCTATTGCTGATGCACGTAAGCAAATGTTGATTAATTTAGAGGAGCAATCGCCGACGATTTCATCTAGCTTTTCATTTAACGGATTTGAAGAGTATCAGGGAGGACAGTGGGTAAAATCCTACTATGATGAAAGGTTACCATTTGAAGATGAGGAAGATAGCTTTAGCCAGGCTGATCAGGATGAAACCGATATTGAAAAAGTGAATAATTCAACGAAAGAAGAAACGCCGTCTTTAAATAAGGTGCCTAATTCATCGTCATCAACCGGAGGATCAAATACTTCTTCGAATCAGGTGAATGGAACAACAGGTTCTGAAAATAATTCAAGTAAGCCAACGACAGATGGTGGAAATAACGGTGGAGGTGTCACACCGGATAGTAGTCCGACTCCGGATAATGGTTCAAATTCAGGGGGAGATAGCAATGAAAGTAATTCCCCAGAATCTCCAAGTGAAACGCCGGAGCAACCAGATGTACAGCCAACGCCGGCTCCAGATCAAGGAGAATCGTCAGGATCTGAAGGAACTCAAGGGGTGCTAGGAGTAGAGGCGAATTAAAAACATTAAAACGAAAATGTGTGTCATAGATTCTTTTATGACACACATTTTCATAATGTTTAATATTTGAGCGTTTGATAGGAAAGACTATAGAATTAGAGGTGATTTTATGCGGATGAAACATTCGTTATTAAATATGCTAGTGACAACGATCCCCAATTTAATTTTACCGGTGATGGGAATTATTAAATTTAGTCTGTTTTCAAGTATTTATGGGGGATCAATTAATGGACTATACTCAACGATGATTCAATTAATGGGGGTTTTAAGTTTAGTTGAAGGGGGATTTGGAATTGCCTTTCAACAGATTCTTTATCAGCCATTGGCAAAACAAGATCATAAAAAGGTAACGGAGTTATATAACGGAGCTGTTTACCTGTTTAGAAAAATTGGTTTAGTGATTGGAATTTTAGGGTTTGTACTTGGAATTGTTCAACCCTTACTTATTAGTCAAGAAGGTGGACCTATTTCATCATTTATGATTTATAGCATCTACTTTTTATTACTTATTCCTGTTGTTGTTTCTTATTTTTTAATGGGACCTAATATTGTTGTACAAGCGGACCAACAATATTATAAAATTAATTTAGGTATTCAAATTATCACGGTCTTACGTTCTTTATTTTCGATTATCATTGCATTGATGGGTCTTTCATTTGAAGTGGTTTTAATTATCGATGGAATTTTAACGATTATTTCTTATGCCTATTCAAGAGAAAAAGCTTTAAAGCTTTACCCCTATTTAAGAGATAATAAGGAAAAACGTGATTTAAGTACCCTTGAAAATACAAAGCATGTTTTTGTTCATCGCATGGCAGGTGTTGCTTTATCAAATACGGATCCATTATTATTAACCTATTTTATTTCACCATTAATGACGAATGTCTATAATGCTTATAATATGATTTGTTCGAGTTTGATTAAAATCTTATACAGTATTATTAAAGCACCGGTGGATAGTTTTGGGAATTTATTTTCGAGTGATGAAAACCATAAGTATTCAACGTTTTTACAATACGCTAACTTTTCATTCTATTTAAGCTCGATTGTGTCAAGTATTTTATTTATTACCGCAAATGATTTTGTTCGGTTATGGATGAAAGACGAGATGTATGTGTTATCGTACGTAGGGGTCTTTTTATTTACGATGAATACGTACTACCTTGTATCAAGAGAACCATTATTGACTGTTCGAGAT
>DKYS01000015.1:0-575 GCA_002493395.1 Turicibacter sp. UBA7094
GGATCTCCATAATCAGGTGACCACGCCACTGAAAAGATAAGGTCGCTATTCACCAAATCGGCGGTTTTTGAGGCTAACAGATTTTCCCGAGAACTCATGATTAAATTAACACGAACCTCCCCATCTAAATTCTCCTCAATGCTCTGTTTTAATGCTTGCGCACTGCGCAAGCTTATTTCACTTTCTCCATTTAAAATGACATCTAAATAAACCGGAAACTGAACCCCTTCTTGCATCAACTCCTCTTTTGCAATGGCTAATTGCTCTTTTGCAAGCTCCGGATTAAAAAAAGCCATTTGCCCATCATCAAGACTCATTTGCTTAGGGTAAAGATTGGCATCTAACCCTTTTAACGCGTCACTCACTAACGATCCATAATATTCTCCTGTTGACGTTCTAACGAACGTCGGTTGCGTGAGTGTATTTCTTAAAGACGTTTTTTTCAAATCCTCACCAACCATTTGACTATTAATGGCTTCTGTATCAATCGCTCGCATAATGGCCCGGCGAAACGACGTATTCAAAATAGCCACCTTCGTATCCGCACGCTGTTGATCTGTTTTTGGCGACACATC
>DKYS01000015.1:926-2867 GCA_002493395.1 Turicibacter sp. UBA7094
CCATATTTTTCTTTTGCCCGTTTCACAAGAGGTGGATTATTGACATCAAGAGGGGCGGACACAATCTCCTTACGGTCAAACGCTAAAAATAATGTCGTTGGGTCCGCTTGTTGACAATAAATTAGCTTTACATTTTTAATGTGCACGTTTTCTTGGTCCCAATAATTCGGATTCGCTACATATTCGATTGTTGATTTCGATGTGAAATTTTTAAGGAAATAGGCCCCATTATATAAAATCGATTCCGGTTTAACGGCACCAAACTGGCACGTTGAATAATCTGGATTTCCTAATTGACACCCTGTTCCTTTCGATTCCAAAAAGCTGCGATTAACAGGAAGTAAAATGGAATAGGTCGTCATCGTCGGAAAGTAGGGCGTTGGCTGTGTAAGCTCATATTCAAGCGTATAATCATCAATTGCTCGAACTCCCACTTCGCTAAATGGTACCTCGCCATTCACGTAGGCCTCTAAATTTTTAATTAAAGGTTGAACTAAATACAAGGTCTGCGATTGAAAATCAGCTGCATGCCAAAGACCAGATACAAAATCATCTGCTGTCACTTCACCATAATCAACCCCTTCATCTGTATACCAATGCACGCCCTCTCGTAACTTAAAGCGCCAAATGGTTTTATCTTCATTGCTTTCCCAACTCGTCGCCATTGCTCCAACTAGATTTCCATACTCATCATGTTCTAACAGCCCATCGATAAAATTTGCAAAATGAGAAGAATCAGTCGTTTTATAGGTATAAAGATAATCAAATGTTTCCGGATCCATCCCATAAAAACCGATGTAGTCCTCCGATGAAGGACCTCCTTTTGCCTGTACAGGCGTCATCGCAACAACGATACAAAGACTAAGGACGATGAAGCCAATCATTCGAATCTGTCTCATCTCATCACCTGTTCCTATCAAAAATAAAAGTAGCCAACTGGCTACTCTTATTTTTCTACCTATTTCGCAAAACATACATCATCTTTCAAAAATCACCAAATTCCTTAACCTCCGCCCAAATTTCTCCCTCACTATCTACCTCCAACTCTTATCACTTATAGCAGTTAAAAGATAGATTTTTTCAATAACGGAGACTTACTTATTCGATAAAGGAGTGACCGAGAGGTAAAAACTTCTCTTCACCTCTATTGTTTTTTCAAACATCACTCGTTAAAATAAAAGAGAGGTGAAAAAAATGAAACTTTTTTCGACATTATTTCGAATCTTTTATCTTTTTTGTTGTTTTAAATTGATTGTCCTACTCACTTTTGAGTTCATTTGGATCATCATTGAAAATTTTTCGTGGTGTGAACGGATTTCTGCTCATATAAAAAAACTAAAGAAACAGTGGAGCAATCAACTTAACGAAAAGCTAACTGTCCTTTGGGATCACCATCCACTGCTTCACACCGTGTATCTTGTGATTAAATGCATCTATTTCCTTCTCACACTCGTCGTTTACACGAAAATCCTAATTGACCTCATCGTTCATCTATTCCATTAATAAAAACTTGTAGAACAAAAACTTCCCATTAAGTATTTTTCTACAAGTTCTATCCTATCAAAAAGCCTATCGTGGATGATCACCCGATAGGCTTTTATTTATTTTAAAATTATTCTTCTAAAATTCTGATTCATCTGATTTAAATCCAGGATAAGCACTCACGCCATGTTCAGATAAATCAAGCCCCTTCATCTCTTCCTCTTCTGTGACACGAAGTCCAATGGTACGTTTTAAGATTACAAAAGCAACATAAGATGAAACAAAGCCCCAAATCGCAATCACCACAGCCCCAAGCACTTGAATACCGAAGAAGTGGAAACCACCACCGTATAATAATCCGTCACTCGTTGCTAAAACACCAGTTAAAATTGTTCCGAGAACTCCGCAGAAACCATGAACAGGAATCGCACCAACAGCGTCATCAACTTTAAATTTATT
>DKYS01000081.1 GCA_002493395.1 Turicibacter sp. UBA7094
TAAAAATCTTGAGGCAAGAACTTTATACCCTTCGGGCCAAAAATTTTCATGTGATGTTAAGAAGACAATTCTTGTTTTTTCTGACTGTGCACGAATTTGTTTAGCCAAACTGATACCATCCATTCCTGGTAATGAAATATCTAAGAAGACTAAATCATAGCTAGTACCTAGATGATTTAAAAACGTCTCCGCACACTCAAAAGCTAAGATATCTAAAGTTAAGTTATTGCTCTCCCCATACCGCTCAAGTAATGATACAATTTGCTTCATTTGAAACGGGTTGTCTTCACAAATCGCAATACGATACAAAAAACTCACCCTCCTTACTCATCTTCTTGCATTAAGGATTGCAGTTGCTGTTGAACTTCCCTTAAACAACGATCTAAATCGAATGGATGCGATAGTTCATAAGATAAGCCACTTGCCTTCATCAACAACTGTCCTTTTTCGGTACCCGTATTAAACTTAATTTTTAACGCACCGAAAGCTTCAATCGCTTGATTCATTTTTTTATCCATGTCCTCTTGCTGATCAAACATTAACACAATAAACCGCGGTCCATTATACCGTACGACAAATCCAGTTGGAAAATTCGCCTTTAATAGATCTACCATCTGCCTTAAAACTCGATTTCTCTCTTTATATCCGTAGACTTCGCTATACTTGTCCAGAAATCCTAAATCAAATAACATAATCTGTAAAGATTCATGCGCTTTAACTAATGAATAAATTTCCTCATCTAACCACTCATAATTTAATGATTGGGTTAAAGTATCCATTTTCTTTGAATGTGATACTTCTTTTTGAAGGCGCCCAATCACACGTCGTTGATGCACATATCCACTCGCTAAGCAGCCAAGTCCCACGACACCGATTAATAATACTCCCCATCTTTGAGCCGAACTTTTATCTTTTTTTATATCCATAACCTGTTTAATTTCTTCAAACGAAGGTTCCTTTAAATGGTCTTGCAAGATAGAAAATTCATCCGCATAAGTGAGATTTGCCCCCTGTATTTCCGATAAACATTCCTTAGCATTACTATAAATAAAATAAACACTCGTAATAGGAAGAGAACTTTGCCTCGATGCATTTAATAAGTCCTCATATTCCGCATACAAATCAACCGTTGAATTAAGCTTTCGCATCCCTTCAAGTTCAATGGCCTTGCGCCATAGCCTAAAACAATTATCATCTTTAACCGTCTCAAGGGATTCTAATGCTTGCTCGTAAAGTCCTTCAGAAATGTAAAGATTACTCATGAGCATCCCATAGTAATCCTCAATCTCATCCGAATATTTTTCTTTCAATTCCGTTAAAAGCTGAACCGATGTTTCATAACCATAAACTTGATAATAACTATTAATAAAGAAATACAAGTAACCCATCGGATCCACCTCATAAATCTCCTCACCAATCACCTTGAGTAACTCCATCGATTTTTCAAAGCGCCCCTCAGAATAATGGGCCATCGCTCCTAAGTATAGGATATATTGCTCAAGCATCTCACTTTCCTGATCTTGGGCTAACAGCCATGACTGATATAAATAGTACATAACCCCTTCATAATTATGACTAATGAGACTAATCTCCATCATCAAGAGATTCGTTTCAATCACACGCATGGGTGTTAAATCCAAATAGGTGGCCAATTGGGCTAAATTAGCAACAGCATCTAATCGACTGAGGGAATTAACATAAAGTTTTGCTCGTGATTGATAAACATCAGCTAATAAAGAAAGATCACGATTTTTGATGGCATCTTGTTGTGCCATTTCATAATATTCCTGCGATTTCTCAAAATCCCCCAACAAATAAAAATTACTTGAAATGGCCATGTAAATCATCACTTGTAATTTATTTGGGCCAGCATCTGATAATGCTAATGCACGGAAAAGATAATCATTTGAAGCCGTATATTCATCCGAATAAAAATATAATTGACTTAACAAATAATATCCCTGTTTCAACTCTTTTCTCGATTTGACGAATTCTAATTCTGCATTTAAAGAATTTTTTTGTTGATTTAAATGTTTATCGCTTACATAATAATAGGGAGCACTCTCCATATTTTTTTCAAAGTTATCGGTAATATTCGCTTTATACTGTAGGGTCATCGCACCAATTAGTATACAAAGGACACTAATTGAAGCCAGTATGATGAGGGTAATTCTGTGCTTCAAAACAACTCCTCCTAATTCCATTCTTTCATTTATGTCTGATTTATCATAACATTACCAAAAAGAGCACTCAATATTTTTCACACTTTTGTTACTTTTTTCGACAAAAGTGTTTATATTTTTTTAATTTTATCACTTATTAAGCCCAATGTCTCTCTAAAGATTACAAACGAAGGCACGCCATTCTTTCAACTTATTTTTGCAACAGGGAATCGAAATTATCAGCTAATCATTCATCAATCCACGGTTTTTTTCTAGATAGAAATATTTTGGCACTATAAAACCCGTAAGAAATACACCAGTATTTGTGTGTGGATTCTATGAGTTTTATTTTTTATGATTAAGAGGTGATGAGGGAACAGAGAGCTTTTAGGGTTAAAACATCCGGGACAAAAAGTGTTACCCCACTCTATTCATTCAACATTCGATTAAGCAAGTTGGTACTAAGCTACCGTGTAATGAACCAAAATGAGGTGAATCAATAGAGACAGGAACCTATCATAAAACAAGTAAGGAGAAGTGAACGAATGATTTCAATGGCTATCATCAATGTCATGGGAGAAGTCTTACAAACACCTTTTGATATCGAACATTCAAGGGATGGACTTGAAAAACTATGGGATTTAATCAAAGACTACCCTAAAGATCAAGTGCGATTTATTATGGAGGCCACAGGTATCTATCATTTAGGATTATTAAAAGAAATACAGAAGCAAGGCTATTTTGTTCATGTAGCGAATCCCTTACTCATCAAAAAGTATTTTGACGCTGAAATTCGCAAAGGAAAAACAGACCGAAAAGCTGCCTTAAAACTTTCTCAATATGGAACAGAGAAATAGTAGCGATTACAAGAACATTCAAAAACAGATCAAGTTTATCTAGATTTACAATTTTTATCACGAGAATACAATTCATTTCTGGCAACTAAAATTAAATTAAAGGTGCAGTTATCTAATTTAATAGAACGCACATTTCCAGGCCTTGAAAAGATTTTGAAGGGTCATTACTC
>DKYS01000022.1 GCA_002493395.1 Turicibacter sp. UBA7094
GTATACGTTCCTTGCTGACTTGAGTTTCCTGTGAAACTAGCCTCATCAGAAATTGGAACAGTTCCTCTTATTCTTAATACTTCTCCCGCATAAATTAAATTCGGATTTTGTATTTTATTAATCGCTGCTAAATGCTCAACTGTTATTCCAAATCGAGCCGCTATTTCTGATAACGTATCCCCTGGTTGCACAGTGTATGTTCCAACATAGGTTTTTGGTCTTTCTGGAATTTGTGGTCTTGAATCATCTGGAACTCTTGGAACTCCACCTTCACCAGATAAGAAAATTCCATCGGTATAATAATCTAAATCAACCGAACTTCCGTAAATTCCAGGCATACTTCCTGACTCACTGTACTGGAATCCTACCCATTCTGTCCACTTTCCATTATCACGTGGCTCACTAACCCCATACTCAGCAATCCAAAGAGGGTATTGGGCAACTTCATTATTCCATATATTACGTGCGCTTGAAAGATTACTGTATACAACCATTTCTTTTCCACTTAATGATTGAACGGTTTGTAAAAAGGTTAATCCTATTTCATTAATTTGCCATGTTGATAAATAGCCAAAGTATTCAAAATCCATGGCTAACCGACAGTCTAACTCTTTTCCCTCTAAAACAGATACAAAGTAGGCAGCCTCTGATCGCGCTTCTTCAACAGTATCAGCTGTTACATAATGATACACGCCTACCTTTAATCCTGCGGCCTTGGCCTTGGAATAGTTTGCTTCAAACTCAGGATCGGTCCAATGACCCTCACTTGATTTAATGTACACAACCTCTATTCCGGAATCACGAACGGCATAGAAATCAATATTCCCTTGCCATTTACTCACATCAATTCCTCGATAGATTGGCTCACTGCTTGGACTCATTGCAAAAGTAGTGGAACCCGTTATTAAAGCCAAAACAAGGCTAAGGGCTGCGACTATTAACTTCTTCATAAAATTTCTCTCCTTTTTTGATTAATATTCCATACATTTTATGAAGGTAATAAGAAAACGCAACCGACTAATACCTACGATTCCAATATCATACCGTTTTATTCCAACAAACACACTTCATTACTATGAAAAGATGAGATAAGAATGACTAAAAATAGATTACTTGAATCACTCCATCTTATCATCCTTTCCCCGCATTATCCCTCATTTATCGGGCACTAAGCTATAAAAATACAAATTGAACCAAAATTAATTGTTATCATTAATTTCCTCCTAACATCTCTAAAAAAACGAGATGTCCCGGGAAATAAATTGCTTTATTTTGTTAAAAAAAGGGCCCCTCATCGGAGCCCCTAGGCGTAGAAATTAAATGCTATATAACACAACCGCCATCATTAACCCTAATAACCCGTACGCAACAACTAGTCCTTTAAATACACGCCTAATTACGTCATCACTCATCGATTTCTCCCTCCTTATTACACTATAAGAAAGGTTTTCAACAAATATTCCTTTTACTATTCAATTATCTACTTTTTACATGAATCTTTCTTATGCTTGGGAAGAAAAAAGTTCTTATCAAACTCGCAAAAAGAAATAACACCGTAACAAAGAATAGAAATCGTATTAAAACGTGCTCCACGTCATTAGCTAATATCCCTTCTAAAAGAAGTTGATGAAGCACATAAATCTCGACACCACACGATCCGATAAAGGTAAATAAATACGATTGACATTGAAGTTTCATGAGTAAGCATAAGACACAAGCAATAAAACAATAAGGGAGTACCCAAGAAATCACGACTCCCCCTTTAAGATACCATCCAAAGCTCAAAAAGAATAAGAACGTTGTCCCTAAAAATAAACTTGAAAATCGAAACTGAAGCGCACGAAATAAATAAGATTTATATCTCGAACAAAAAGCTCCCATAAAAAAGCATCCCGCAACAACAGGATTCAATCCCAAATAACGACTCACTCCTAAATAAAAAAGACTCAAAATAAAGAGTAAATTCATTTTAAATTTCGTGCGGTAACTAACATAAAAGGCGATATAAAAATAAATGAGAGCTCCGATGAACCAAGCACTGCTCTGATTAAAAAAGCGAAAATGTCCTAATTGATCTAAGAGAACTAGGAAACCAATTCCCTCTCCCCGTATATTCATCATAAACCATCCTAGCACATTAACACTTAGAAAAATCACTAAAGGGCGAAGAACATGATAAGGAAGAAACCCTTTTAAATACCGTTTATGTCGCCGGTATAAAGACATTTCCTCATATCCACAACAAAACAAATAAAGGGACGCACCTAAAATGCCTGTTTTAGAAATGACAATCGCCAGTGGACCGAGAAGATCAAGATGTACACACGTACTTTGCATCACAAGAGATAAAATCGATACCCCTTTCATCACTTGCATATTTTTTTTATTTAAAAAGGCATACCCTCCCGGTCCCCAAATATAAGATCGAATGGATAAAAGGAGCGGAACGATTAAAAAAACAAATAAATAAATCACCCACCCCTGTGATAACTGAAACATCTCATTTCCCCCTTTTGTTAAAATTATATCTTATTCGAGGGAAAGGGACAAATAAAAAAAGCAACTACCGTTGCTTTTTTCTATTTTCCAGATGAACCAAGCGCTCCCGTTCCACGAAGAGATTTCATCGCTAATAAATCTTCACGACTAATTTCCTGAACCTCAAGTTTTGGGACCTCGACCATTAAACATTGACAAATTGCCTTTTCATAGGGATAAACGATGCAACCAGGAAAATCTTCTTTTACCTCTTCCTTCGCAATGACGAATGGTTGCTCATTATGATTCGTTAACGCAATAAACCATTCTCCACGGTAGCCCGAATCAATCACCCCACAACGTTGACCGATCCCCTTCGATCCCGTTGAACTTCGCTCTTTAATAATTGCGACATAGTCACTTGAAAATGCGGATGAGATTCCGGTTGGAATTAAAACTGTTTCATGGGGATTAATTTTTCTATACGCTTCATCAAAGCATGAATAAATATCAAACGCTCCATCTTCCTCACGCTTTGACGGAATAACTGCCTCTTCTTTTGTACGTGCAAAATATATAACTGAGCTCATGCGGTAACCTTCCTTTTTACTCTTTAAAATTTTTCAAGTAATACGACTTTTCCTTCTGTAAATGTTTTAGGAATATCGATAATTCGTTGATTTCGACTTCCTTTAAAACGAAGGGTTAAATCTTTTTGTTCTTCGATAAAAGGGCCATCTACTAAAACATCACAATAGTTAAGGATCTCTCTTGCCTTCTTATGATTCATAATTTCTTCAAATGTATATCCAGAATAAATCCAAATATTTTGGGCCGTTTCCTCTTTAATGCGACGCACTAAATCTTTTAAATCATTATCACGAACTTGATCCATAGGCTCTCCCCCAAGGATTGTCACCCCGTGTACATTTGGGTTTTTTAGGTGAGCAATAAATCGGTCCTCAACCTCCTTCGTCCATGGGTGTCCGTACCGAAAGTGTTTATAATCTTGGTTAAAACACCCTTTACACCGATGAGTGCATCCTGAAACAAATAAAGTTGATCGAATTCCTGTCCCATTCGCCGTGTCAAACTTACGAATTTGTGCATAATACATCCATTATCACTCCCGAATCATCCTCCAAATAAAACAGAGCCGCAAGGGCTCCGCTTTAACTCTTACTCAATTCAGTAGAGAACCTTTATTTTTCTATAAATGAAGCACTCGATTTTTTATTTCTTCTGTTTTTCCTTTATTCCAAAAGTTATCCCCCAAATAACCACAAGTTCGACGAATGACATTCATTTTAGTCTGGTCCTTATTGTGGCAATTTGGGCACTCCCACGTTAAATCATCATTAATCATAATCTCACCTTCATAATGACAAACATGACAGCAATCAGATTTCGTATTAAATTCAGCATATTGAATGTGATGATAGATATAATTCACCAGTTGTTTTAATGCCTCTAAATTGTGTGACATATTCGGAATCTCGATATAAGAAATACATCCTCCTGTTGAAATGGATTGAAATTGCGATTCGAACTCTAATTTCGAGAACGCATCAATTTCTTCTCGAACATCAACATGATACGAATTCGTATAATATCCTTTGTCGGTCACATCCTTAATCTCACCGAATTTTAGCAAATCGATCTTAGCCAAGCGATAGCATAGCGACTCTGCTGGACTTCCATATAATCCAAATCCAATTCCCGTTTTTTGTTTCCAGACCTTTGTTGCTTCTTCAAGTCGATGCATCACCTTTAAGGCAAATTCTTCCCCATCAGGATGCACATGCGACACTCCACGCATCAACTTAGTCACTTCATATAATCCAATATAACCTAAAGAAATCGTTGAATACCCGTTTTCAAGTAAGGGATCAATAACAGCACCTTGCGGCAACCTCGCAATCGCTCCATATTGCCAATGAATCGGTGATTCATCCGATAGCGTTCCTTTTAATGCCTCATGGCGACACATAAGCGCCTCATAACAAAGCTCTAATCGATTATCAAGTAATTGCCAAAATCTTCCTTCATCCCCCTCAGCGACGATTCCGATTTGAGGTAAATTCAGACTGACTACCCCTTGATTAAAGCGCCCTTCGAATTTATAATGTCCTTCTTCGTCCTTCCATGGAGATAAAAAGGAACGACACCCCATTGGACTGAAAACATTTCCTTCATAAATTTTTCGCATTTCTTTCGCAGAAATATAATCAGGGTATAACCGTTTCGAGCTACACTCCACTGCTAATTCGGTAATATAATCGTACTTACCACCTTCTAAACAATTATGTTCGTGAAGAACGTAAACTAATTTAGGGAATGTAGGCGTTGTATAAATTCCTTTTTCATTTTTAATTCCTTTAAGACGTTGTTTTAAAATTTCTTCTATAATTAACGCAACTTCTTCAACGTATTCATCTGTTAAATCTAAGTTTAAGAATAAGGTGACAAATGGACTTTGACCATTTGTCGTCATCAACGTGTTTATTTGATACTGTATCGTTTGAACACCTGACGCTAGCTCTTTTTTCATCAATGCCTCAACAGCTTTTACTCGCTCTTCATCTGAGGAAATGACCTCCTTGAGTAATGTCATATACTTCTCTTTACTCCGTCTTAAATACTTTCCAAGATGACGAATATCAATCGATTGTCCACCATATTGACTACTTGCCACTTGGGCGATAATTTGGCTCATGACGGTACA
>DKYS01000060.1 GCA_002493395.1 Turicibacter sp. UBA7094
TCATAAAAAGACGATGGGATATGGAACCCTTGCCCTTATGACTGTTGCTGCTGTTTATGGAGTAGTGACACAAAAAAAATCATCAGCTGAAAAGACCGTTGAAGACGACCGTTTTTAACCGTCTTTTCTCTTTTTTTAAGTATTTTTCATGAAAGATGAAGGGTTGGAATATACTGTAATAGATGAACGATAGGGGGGAGGAGAATGAAAAATCCAATTCAGTTTCAACGACAAATGGCTTTGCAACTTCATTGTGGGATTCATGCCTTTTGTTTTGTGATTACATTTATTTGTGCTTTATTTTTACGATTTAATGTTGGCTTGTTGGAAATACTAGCTCTTATCATACCACTACTCGGAGTCTTGGCGTTATTTTTAAATTCTAATTTAGGAAAAGGGCGACGCCTCATGAAGGAATGCTATCTTTGTGCCAGTGTGGCGAGTGTTCTTTCATTATTTTTCGTCTCGCAAGTTTTAATGCAATTTTGTTGTAATTATTGGTTTGGGGGATTTTTGTATTTCTTATTCACTGGAGCAGCGATTGTGGGGATTGCTTATTTTATCTTTTTTGGAGATATGCAATTTTTATCGAAATGTTTGACACCCATTGCCTTAGTCGGAACGATGATTATTGGTCTTTTAGTGGCCATTGTGATTTATAAGTTTTTTATTGCTTATTGGTTTAATGCTGGTTTTATTTTATTTTTGAGCTACGGCTTGTGGGTATTAAATCTCATCTTAACCATATTTATCTGCTTAGATTTAAGAATTTTATTTTTAAAAGGACGTTAAGGAGTTAACATGAAAGAACAAGTCAATGTGAGTTACCGCCCCCTCAATGAAAAGGATTTAGCGCTTTTGTTTAATTTATTTCAAGAGGCAAGGTTTAAAGAACGTTACGGAACAGATGAGGCGTTTTTGAAGGAGTCTCGCCCAGAGGGGTGTTATTTTTCCATCGAATTTGGCGAGAGGAAACAGTGGGTGGGATTCATGAGTTTAACCGATTTTAATCAAGCGAAAGATGAGGCTTGGCTTAGCATTGGCATTTGCCCTGATTTTTGGGGGAGGGGCATTGGAACGTTGGCGTTGCAAGGGCTCATAGAGGACTGTTTTTCGGTGCGCCACATGAAACGATTGCACCTATTTGTGTTCGCCACCAATCAGCACGCCCTTAACCTTTATCAAAAGCTTGGATTTTTAATTACCGCCTATTTGCCAACGCCGTTTGGGGAGGTTTACCAACTTTGTTTAGAGAATTCGGGGGGATTTTCAAATGAAAAACAAGATTGAAAATAGTTCGTGGATGGAGCTAGAAGCAGGATGCCCACAACATTTTAAGACCGAGGGGAAACTTCACTTTGATCAGGCGATGATTGATGAGCATCGTCTTGCAAGCCTGAGTTTTATCTCTGATTATGAGCGGTTAGTGTACATGAAACCATTGCCAACTGAAGGACATCGTTATTTGACGATGGGTCTAATTCTTCGCGGAAATGACTTAGAAGAAATTAATTATAAAGTGGCTTTTTATAATGAACAGTCGGAGTGTATCGGTGTGTTTGCCCAAGATGTTTCGCTAGAAGTTGAAATGCATTTTAAACGGGTGTGCGTGACCTATCCTATTTTGGAAAAAGCATGCTTTGCCCGAGTGGGATGGGAGTTTAAAGGCTTGATTACCGGAATGAGTTGTTTTCATCCGTGTGTTTATTTTCAATAACAAAAAAAGACGTCTTCAAAAAATGAGAAGACGTCTTTTCATTTATTTTTGAGGGGAACGCTTTTCCATCGTCCATCCGGTGGCCGCTAAAATTAAGGAAACAAGCGGAGAAAGTAAGTTGAAGAATGCGTAAGGTAAAAAGGCAATCGGATTTAATCCAAGTGTCGCCAACATGTAAGATCCGCACGTCGTCCACGGGATTAAAACAGAGGTAACAGTCGCACTATCTTCAATGGCGCGCGATAAGTTTTTCGCAGCTAACCCACGTTTCTCGTACTCTTCTTTATACATCCGCCCTGGCATCACAATCGCTAAGTATTGATCACCCGTGACGATGTTTGTGAAAATACACGTAATAAGTGTGGCAAAGACGAGTCCAAACGTTCCTTTTGCGTAAGTTAAGATATGGGATGAAATCGTCGTTAGCATCCCGGTTTTTTCTAAGACTCCCCCAAATGAAAGGGCACAAAGAACGAGTGAGACCGTCCAAAGCATGCTATCTAATCCACCGCGAGTTAATAATTCATCAACAGCTAAGACACCGGTATGAGATTCATACCCGTAATGCATCGCCGACATAACTTCTCCAAGATCGGCCCCTTGAAAAACAATCGCAAATGCGCCTCCAATTAACGTTCCCGTTAAAAGAGCGGGGAGGGCAGGAACTTTTAAAATGACCATGACAATAACGGCAACAGGGGCAAGTAAAAGAATCGGTGACAGTGTTTGAAAATGATTCATCAGTGTCGTTTGAATTAAATCGATTTGTGCCGTATCAAGCGATTGTCCTGCATATTTCATTCCAATGATGGCATAAAGAATCAGCGAAATCAAATAGGCTGGTCCCGTTGTATAAAGCATATGTCGAATGTGTTCAAATAAATTGGCTCCTGCCATCGCAGGGGCTAAATTCGTTGTATCCGATAACGGTGACATTTTATCCCCAAAATAAGCTCCGGAAATAATCGCCCCAGCAATGACGGGGGCACTAATGCCAAGTGTTTCTCCAATTCCAAGAAGGGCAATCCCCACCGTTCCCGCCGTTGTCCAAGAAGAACCCGTTGAAACAGCAACAATCGAACAAATGAGCAAGGTCGCCACTAAGAAAATCCCCGGGGATAGAAGATTCAGTCCCCAATAAATCATAGAAGGAACAACCCCACTTAAAATCCACGTCCCAATTAAGGTCCCAACAATGAGCAAAATTAAAATGGCTTGAACGGCCATGGTAATGGTCTGAATAATGCCTTCTTCTAGCTCGGCCCATTTAAACCCGAGGCGATAAACCCCAATGAGCGAGGCCACCAGTGTTCCGAGTAAAAGAGGAATTTGGGGGTCAAGATCAAAAATGGTTAAGGATAAACCTAAAATGATAATTAAAAAGATAATCGGGATTAACGCCTCAAATAGCGTTGCCTGACGGGCTTGTTTCATGCGCATCACTCCTTTTAAATAAGACTCTAATTATATCATGTCTAAAAACCACCGATAAAATAATAAAAAAATCGATTTTTGTCAAAGATTACTATACCACGTCAAAAGAAAAGGTGTAAATTGTTTTTTTTAAATGAAAGAGCTATTTTTAAAAAAGAAAAGAGAGAAATCACCTCGATTAAGGTTGCCTATTTTTATGAATTATGGTATAGTTTAACTATGCTTAATAGTTCTTTTGATATTTTCACAGCTTCAAATGGATGGAGTTTCTTGGTTTTATACGCAGGGGAATGATGTGGGGAACAAAATAGTATTAAGTATCAAATTTTGAAGTTTTTTTGGAGGTAGTCAAACAATGACAGGAACAGTTAAATGGTTTAATGCAGAAAAAGGATTTGGATTCATTTCAGTAGAAGGTGGAGACGATGTATTCGTACATTACTCAGCAATTACTGGAGAAGGATTCAAAACTTTAGAAGAAGGTCAAAAAGTTTCTTTTGAAGTGGTTGAAGGAAACCGTGGGGCACAAGCTTCTAACGTTGTTAAATTATAATTTCAATAAACTTTTAAAAAAGAGTTAGCGATGGATGCATTGCTAACTCTTTTTTATTCTCTATGAAGTTGAATAAAAGGAGATCATTTGACCGATAATTTTAAAAAGAAAACCTAAAACAAGACGGCGGTAAAGGAGAAATAGCCTTTTTAAGGAGAAACCGCTAAGGAACATATACATTTGATGGCGAATTTGATAAAATAAAAAGAGTTGACGAGAAAGGGGGATTACTATCAAAATCTTAATCACTGAGTTATTTTTGAACCATATTCCAACGGGTAAGACCGCTTTTGTTTTGCAGAAAATGTCTCAATTTGTGCAAGAATATGAAGCCTCGAAGTTTAACATGTCCTCGATGCGAGCAGGGGTATCCGTTCGTGAAATTAAACATAATAAA
The DNA here is from genome assembly GCA_002493395.1 of Turicibacter sp. UBA7094. Classification (GTDB taxonomy): domain Bacteria; phylum Bacillota_I; class Bacilli_A; order MOL361; family Turicibacteraceae; genus Turicibacter. The sequence continues at coordinate 4,102 of DKYS01000060.1, forward strand.
AATGGATTACGAATTTTCAAATTACGAATTAACAAAGGGGATCGCTTATTGTTTACCTTTGATACGATGAGAATCCGTCCTGAATATCGCCAATCGATTATTTTTTTAGATTACTGTCATCATGACAATCAAGCCATGCAAGGGCGAACGATTGGATTAAAGAATCAGCAACTTTCTGAATATGAGCCGACAGAAGAAATGATTGAGTTTGAAATCGATCAACAATATGCCGACTTTGATTACGACCCGAACCGTGTCATTACCCGAGTGATGGATGTTCAAACGATGGCACAACTTCTCGATGAGCGAGAAGACCGAGCGGTTTATTATTTAAATGATGAACAATTTGCCTGTTTAAAGGAAAAAGATTCCCCAACCTTTATTTTTGGAAGTGCTGGAAGTGGAAAAACAACCATTAATATTCATAAAGCTTTTATTTTAGCCACCCAACCGATGAACATCGGCTATTTTACGTATTCCAATTATTTAGTGGAGGACGCGAATAAATTATTTCATAAAATTATTGAACAATCCCCGGAATATCGGGCGGATGATTTGGTTCGAAGGGTGCACTTTCACCCGCTTAATGACTATATGTCATCCGCTGTTAAACAGTATGCCGTCTTGACGTACGAACAGTTTCGAACTTGGGTGATCGAACGACAACCGTTGTTACTACGTCAACTAAATCTTCCCCTTTACGACATTTGGAAAGAAATCCGCGGGCTCATTAAAGGAATGATTCCGAAGGAATGGATCACGTATGACGTTAATATTACCGAGCGAAAATTACCAACTGACCTGGTGGAAGTTCTAATCCAAAAAGGGCTTGCGACCCAACAAGGCGACGTGTTGCGACTTGATGCCGAAAAACTTTATGCGGCAAAAGCGAGATTTTTAGATACTTATGAAACACGGGCGATTTTGTTAATGCATGAATTACTCGATGAATACTTACTCACCCATCAGATGCTAGATTTAGACATTTATTTAGCTTTAGATGAACAATATTGTGTGTATTCGCAACAAGAACGTGAAATGTTATATGAATTAGCGTTACGATACCAACTGTTTTTACAAGACGAAGGGTTTGTCGATGAGAATGATTTAGCACGAGCGTTTTTGAAAAAAATCAAACAAGGGGAAATTCCTCTATTTGATTTTGTCATTGCCGATGAAATTCAAGATTTAACAGAAATTCAACTGTACGGATTAATCCGATTGGTGAAAAATAAAAATCAATTATTATTTAGTGGCGATATTAATCAAACGATTCGTCCGACGTATTTTCACACGGGGCGGGTTGAGAGTTTATTAAAAACGTCCAATACCCATCTCGGGTTTATTAAGCATCAACTCATTAAAAATTATCGAAGTACAAAAGAAGTGGTGGATTTAGCCAATCACGTCGTGGACTTACGGGTGGCACGAATCGGTCGCCAAAAGAAACATGACTACCATGAAGTCGCCGTTCGGGAATCCGGACATTCCATCTATTATTTTGAAACAACTTATCCAAAAGAAGTGATTCGTCTTCTTGAAACGGCAGTGAATCGTCACTACGTTGCGATTGTTGTTCCAGATGAAGCCCAAAAGCGTAATTTTGAACAATTGACGCAATTAAAAGGAGCAATTTTCACGGTTGAAGAAATTAAAGGAATCGAGAAGGACTATATAATTTGCTATAATGTGATGAGTCACTACGAAAAAGCGTGGGAAACGATTTTAACAACAGATGTGATGTATCAAAATCAATATCGCTATTATTTTAATCTTCTGTATGTTGCTCTCACACGAGCGAGACATCATTTATGTTTTATTGAAGAACAGATGCCGTCGCTTTTATACGAACATTTTCGCCCTCATTTTTTATCGTTTGATGTGTTTGATGAGGCGGAGTTGAAGTTAAATCACTTGTCAACCGATAATGAATTTTATAAAGAGGCGAAGCGATATGAGGCGCATGAGTTATATGAGCAGGCGATTTTAGAATATGAACGTTCGAATCTAGAGGAAGCGCATCAAGATGTGAAGCGATGTCGGGCGTTAATTTTAAATAAAGAGGGGCATCACTTAGAAGCCGGGCATGCGCTCATGCAGTTAAAGGCGTATGATCTTGCGGCTAAGTGTTACCGTCAAGGACAGGATCGTCTTCATTATTTAAAGGCACGTGTCTTTTCTGAAGTTCCTTTTCAGACGTTAAAGGCAGAGTTTGAAGAAGAAGGCATCGATCTTGTGTCTTTTGTTTACGATCGGGAGGAACCGGTGAGTTGGGTGAAACGATTTAATCGATTATATATGAAATATATGTGGCAACAAGTTAAAGGAATCGATCGGATGATTGAAACGATTGAGAGCATGAAGAGGTGAGCGTGATGGATCGTGATTTTTTAGCATTAATTCAGACATTTGAACAGGCAGCGGGCCGTCTAGAGACGCTCGATGAAACGCTATTAACGTTTAGCGATGTGATAGGCAAATTGCATCAACACTTAGATGAATTGCTTGAAATGGTCTATTTAGAGGACATTATCACGTTAGCTGAGAAAAGCAATCAAAAGCTTGAGCAGTTGAATCAAAACTTAGACCAAGTTGCTCAAACGTATGAGTCGTTGGTGGAGGCCAAGCAATTAAAGAATGGAGCGACGAATAAAGGTGATGAGAGAACCGGCACATCCGCTGAGGATGAGTCTTATTTTTACTATGTAGCTCCTCAAACGAATCAGGTCATGGCAGTTAAAAAGGAGATAGGAGCTTACCATGGACCAGTTTCTCAATTAGTTTCTAAAAAATTAGTGCAGGCAAATCGACAAGTTTTTGCTTTAAATGAGCCAACAGGGGAAGTTGTGGTTTTAAAGGGACCGCAACGGTTGATGGCGTACGCACTCGAGGCGACTGATTTTACAGTGTTAGGTTATGAACTGTATTATTTATCGCATCAAACCGTAGGGAAACTTCATTTATTAACGCAGGAGCGTTCCCCGATGATGGAAGGCGTTCGTTCGATGAGCATTGAAAATGAAAGACTCGTGTGCCAACTCATGGACGGGACCCATCAGGTCCTTCCGCTACAGACCCTATAACCATTAAACCCGTTCCTTTTTCTAAGACATGAAAAGTTAGGAACGGGTATTTTTTAGGATGGCGTAACGAAAGAAAGTATGTTATGTTAAACGAAGGAGGCGATAAGATGAAGTATGAGATTTTTGGAAATGATTTACCCGGTGTATCAATCCGCTTAGATAAAGGAGAATCTGTTTATACCCAATCGGGTGGGATGTCGTGGATGTCCGATCAAATGAAGATGGAAACGAATGTAAAAGGTGGTCTAATGAAAGGAATCGGCCGAATGTTTTCAGGTGAATCACTCTTCATGGTGACGTATACGTCAAAAGCTGATGATCAAGAAATTGTGTTTGCTTCGACATTTCCTGGACAAATTTTAGCGTTTGATTTATCAAATGGAGAAGAATGGATTTGCCAAAAAAGTTCCTTTTTAGTTGGGGAACCGAGCATTCATTTAAGTGTCGAGTGGACGAAACGTCTTTCATCTGGTTTATTCGGAGGGGAAGGCTTTATTTTGCAACGACTTAGCGGGAAGGGAAAGGTATTTTTAGAGACAGCTGGAAGCGTCGTTAAACGGGAGCTAAAAGCGAACGAAGTCCTTAAAGTCGATACCGGAAATGTGGTCGCTTTTAGCCGAGGGGTTAACTATGAAATCGAAACCGTCAAAGGCTTTAAAAACATCTTCTTTGGTGGCGAAGGCCTCTTTTTAACGAAATTAACCGGGCCTGGAACCGTCTACCTCCAAACCTTAACCATGCAAAATGTCGCCGGACGCCTCATCCCCTATATCCCAACAGGCGGAAATCATTAAAAACAAAAAGGACAAAGCCACAGGTTTTGTCCTTTTTGTCATTTTAAAAAAGCCGATGCTAGCCCTTTTTTAATTTAATCAATATCTATCTTCATTTCATTAAAGTAGTATTCATAGTCGCGTTCGTTAATTGTTCTTAATACTTTACATGGATTTCCAACAGCGACAACATGAGCAGGAATATCTTTAGTGACGATACTCCCTGCTCCGATGACCGTGTTATCCCCAATGGTAACACCAGGTAAAACGACAGCTCCCGCTCCAATCCAAACATTATTTCCAATGGTAATTGGCCGGTTAAATTGAGCTTGTTTTATTCGAAGCTCAGGGTGAATGGGGTGAGCGGCCGTTGCTAAAGTCACATTGGGCCCAAACATCACGTTGTTTCCAACATAAATATGTGTATCATCTACTAAAGTTAAATTAAAATTTGCATAAACCCCGTTTCCAAAATGAACGTGACGTCCTCCCCAGTTTGCACGAAGTGGGGGTTCGATGTAACAACCTTCTCCAATCTCAGCAAACATTTCTTTTAGCAGTTCGGTTCGTTTTTGAAACTCAGTTGGACGAGTTTGGTTAAAGTCGTATAGACGATCTAAACATTTTTCTTGCTTGGTCATAAGTTCTTCGTTATTGCAGTAATATAACTTTTGATGATGCATGCGTTCTAATGTTTCCTTGTAATTCATACCCATTCTCCTTTTAAGTAAAGCGTTTCAATTATTAGTTTAGCATGGAAATGATAGTAAATACAATTCATTCTATCTTTTTAATTTGTCAGAATGAATGCACGTTTTCGCATATGTATTTTACTTTCATAACTATTTGCTTTTTTTAAATCTATATCCTTTTCTTTTCATTAGATGGAGAGTCTTATAAGTGATGTTAGGTGAGTGAAAGGAATGGAATGACAGATGCTAATCCGTAAAAAAACTGCCTCCCATGGTTATGAGGAGGCAGTTTTTTGAATTGGATGACCAT
>DKYS01000008.1 GCA_002493395.1 Turicibacter sp. UBA7094
TTTTCGTTTCCGAACAACCCTTTGAAAACAAAATCCATCGTCGGGGGTAATAACACAGGTCCCACGTCTTCCTCAGCCCCTTTCACTTGCTTCATTAAATCATCTAAATTTATCATTTTATTTTCCTCCACTTATTATAACATATTCAAGATGGTGTATCATCTTTCTATCTTACAATACGCATGTAAACGGAGAGTTCCTTTTTTGACTTTAACTATTTTAGCAAAAATATACCTTATTTAATTTAGAAAGATACTGGAAAAAGAGGGCCCATGCTTCTTAAAGCCCTACTAACGGAGGAGACATGCTTCGCATGGCAAGGGACCCATTCCTTAGCAATGGAGGAAATGTACGAGCTTCGCTACGTACGCTAGGTGACCACTCCCCACTCAAGGAGGAATTAAACCGTGTGGGGACCCCATTCCCTAGCAATGGAGGAAGGTTCGCTTTGCTCTCCGCTAGGTGACCCACTTTCCTTTTTTAAATTAAAATATTATAATATGTCTACGATGTTAATCAAAGATTTTCTTTATTTACGCCCTCTGACAGTCACGGGCTATGTAGACGGAATTCGACAGGTGTTTGAAGTGGTAAATTCAACGATCTCCAAATCTTCAATTTCAGTTAGAAATATCTCCCTTTTTTAGGGTAATCATCTCGCCCTTCTGTCACGATTGGATTTTTAAAAATTGTGAAGTGACCGCTTTAAAAATTTCTGCATAGATTATAGTAGGTTAACGCAAGGGAGGTTTGTTTAAGATGGCGAAATCGAATGAAAAAGGACCATTATTATTTGTAGATACGACCTATAAAGGATGTGTAGTCACGGAACAAAGTTTTTTTAAGACACCTACTCAAAAGCCAAAAGACATTGTTGCAAAAAATTATGTTCATAATTTTGATCATTTAGAAGAAAGTAGTTTTCAGTCACTTGTTCCAAATAAGGTGACTAACGAGTCAGACGTTTACGAGGAATGTGATGTCGTGACCGATGATTGTCCCTATGAAACGGTGAATATTATGGTGAATTACTATCAGGATGCGAAGGAAATGCCAACGATGAGTCACCAAACTGACACCGGTAGTGCTGAGGCAGAAGTTCAAGAAGTCGTCTGCGTTGAAGAAGAGACACTTGATGATGAGGTAGAGAAAGAGGCGACAGTTGAGAGTGATCTGGTTGAAGTGAGTGAGGAGAATTCATGTGAATTAATAGAAGAAACGGTTGAGGTGGATGAAGTTTTAGAACAAGACGAGGAGTTGGACGAGAAACAACAAGAAATTTTAACATTTATTCAGGAGTTAACACACCGACCGATGTTTATGAAAGCTCCAATTGTCCAAATTGTGACAAAAGATGGAACTCAAAAATCGGGAATGATTGAATTAAAAGACGAGCAGCATATTACCATCGATAATTTGATGGACGATATCGAAGTGATTCCGGTGAAAGAGATTGAAGGAATTCGTATTCTGCATCTATAAAAAGGGTGAATCCAATGACGGATTCACTCTTTTTTTACTCAGACAAACTTATTTTTTTCTAGATGTTGATGGGCCGTATTGATTTTTTTATTTCGTTGAAAAAGGGCCGTCATTCCTTTAAGCGGCCCTCTCTAATTCCTTGTTTTTATTGACGTGCACAATCACAAACTTCTAAATTGAGGAAAACATCTTCTAGACATTGAATGGCAACGAAGTCATTTAAGTTCACAATTAAACATGTACGGGTTGGAACTAATTCACCATGATGTTGATCATAACCGTCATCAAATTCAAATCCACCGTTCATACAACCGTGGTGTTTTCGCGTCAATGCTCTTAATGTGGCGCAGTTTCCGCAGACATCCTCAACTCGGAAGACAGGAAGCGGCTCTTGGGGACTGTCAGTTAGAAGGGCAGGCTTAAACGCTTCCCCATTTGGAAGATATAGAATAAAGGGACGTGTATTCGCCCGCGATGTTTCTCCTAAAACAGGGCTATTACAGCGATTGCAACCAATTTCTGTCGGAACAACAGCTTGTTGTAATCGATTGATAAATCTGACAGTGTCTGCGACACAATTTGCATATTTAGTATTTGAGTTCGTATTTGTGGATGAAGTACTGCATTCACAACTCATATCATCACCTCCAGGTACATGATTAGTTTATGTGAAATTTAGAATTGCGTTTGGTTAAAACACCCAAATTAATACAACATTTGTGAGAGTAATTGTTAAATTTAGGTTTATTTTTAAAAAGATGGTACATACTAAGAAAGATTTAAAAAGGGGTGAATATTAAATGCAAAAAATATTGGTTCCAGTTGGGGTCGCTGCCTTATTTGGGTGTGGCGTCTTTTTTTACTCTTACATGATGAGCGATGAAATGGTATTAAGGCGCCTTGGTTATGATCGCTCACTCATTCAAGAGTTAGTCGATAAGCAACCAGATTTAGTGCAAGATTTAATTGATGATCATCGAAATTATCAAGATCTTGAATCGTATTTAGAAGTTTCTGGCTTTAATTATGATTGTTATGACTCTTATGTTCAACTTTCAGAGCACTATAAAGAACTCGAAGCCAGTGACGTCGTTTATTTAGCAACGTTTCTCGATCATGTGTTCTTCCCGACACTATTACAACAAGGGTATGAAGAGGAGACCATTGAGAGTTGGTTTTCAGATCCAAAATTTAAATCGTATGTTGAGTCGGTTGACGTGCTGACACTCAATCGCTTTTTAAATTATGCAAGGGAGACGAAAAAAGATGTCATGACCTTGCTTAGTTATGTTAACTATGAAAAAGAAAATGTGACACTGAAACCAGAAGAAGTTGTGACAACGGTGGATGACTATCAGGAAGTGGTCTTACCAGGATTAAAAGAAAAAGGGTATGCCCCAGAAGATATTGAAAAATTATTTCAACAGTTTGGTTTAGAAAATTTGAAATCGTTAATGGAGACGACGATTAAGCCTGATCAAGCGCTTGAATTAATGAAATCAAGTAGTTTTGATCCCTCTAATTTTTCAATCTATGATGAAATCTTAAATCTTGAGAAAGAGTATTCCGTGACTTATGCGTTGCAGTATGCGAAGTATCCGAATGTTAAAACGAATTTTTATCAAGACATTGTGCCAACACCGAACGTGGATAGTGTGCTTGTTTTAGTCAATCAAAATTATCAATTAACGGAATCGTATACACCCACAGACTTTGTTCCTGTTGATGTTCCGTTAACAGAAAACGCATTGATGAATACAAACTATTTACGACGTGATGCAGCAGATGCGACAGAGCAATTATTTGCCAAAGCAAAAGAAGCGGGATATGAATTAACCTTACGAACGGGGTATATTTCTTATAGTGTGCAAAAAAATTTATATGACCAAGATGTTTATGAGATGGGACTTGAATATGCGGACGCTTTTAATAGTCGCCCTGGGCATAGTGAACATCAAACGGGTCTAGCGATCGATATTACAACGCCGACCATCAACAATGAATTATCTGTTGAATTTGCAAATACCGAAGAAGGAAAGTGGGTCTTAGAACATGCCCATGAATACGGATTTATTTTACGTTATCCTGAAAATCGCGAATCAGAGGTTGGTTATTTTTATGAACCTTACCACCTTCGTTATGTTGGAGTTGAGGCAGCGACTGAAATTCATGACAAAGATTGGACACTAGAAGACTATGTTTTAAATTACGGATTACTCGATCAAGACTCAGCCAAACAAGAGAACGAAAATGAGACGGGAACCGTAGAAGATAAAAACAAATCAGAAAATCGTAATCAAGATGAAGAGCAGTCGGATGATTTAAATCAAGACGAGGAGGAAGTCGAGTCACCTGATCAAAAAGAATCTGATCAACCATCAACAGAAAATTCAAGTGAGACGGAGGAGTCGCAAGAAGATTCTTCTTTAGATGAAAAAAATGAGCCGAGTGAGGGATCTGACCAATCAGACGATGATTCATCAGTTAATGAGAGTCAAGATAAGCAACAGGCGATTCAAGAAGATAGCGAGTTGAATAATCAGGAAAAATACGAATTATAGCGTGTAATCAGTAAAAAGAGTGAGAATTCTCACTCTTTTATTTCCTAAAAACCGTGCGTTTTTTTGTCGGGAAATAGGTGTCGTTTTAAAGCTTTCGAGAAATGTGTCGGGAAATGAAATGTCGATATTTATCGGTAGTTGATAAAGTCGGGAAATGATCAAAAAAGAGATGTCGAAAAGTTAGGAAATAAAAATCATCCTAAAAATTTGAAAAATAATGTTGATGGTTAGCGAGAGGTTGCTTAAATGGAGGAATTACGTTAAAAGGAAATAAAAAAGCTCCTAAATAAAGGAGCTTTTTGTTTTGTATCAGAAGGGAAGGGGGGAACTAATAGTTTGAATCCCCCTTTAAAATAGCGAGAAATTCTTTTTCGTTCAGAAACAGGATGTCTTGTCCGTAATAAACGAGCGTTATGGCCTTTTTTAGTTTGGTACTCATTTCATCAGGAGTGAGCTGATCAATTGGTTGCCCGCCCACGATAAGAATTTGAGTTTTCTTGGTGATAGAATTTCCGACGGTCCCACCCAGGTGTCCAATAAGGGCAATGGCCTCTGTTCGGGTTAGCGATTGAAGGGGACCTGTCAGCACAACGGTCTTATTTTTAAAAAAGTCAGTTGAATGATTAGAAAATGGAAGGGTAGCTGGAAGAGGATTGGTTTTAGAGGTGACCATCGGGCGACTTCTTTTGGGCGCACGATAACCTAAATCGTACACTTGTCCGGGAGTAATCCCTGTTTGATGAAAGAGGTGATGAATGGAGTGAGACGTTAGCTCTTCTCCGACCGTTAGTAAAATGTTCGCACAAGCAATAGCATCAGCTAGGGCATGGTGATGATTCAACGCAAACCCTAAATGGTGGCTGATGGTGTTTAATTTGGCATTTTGAAGCATCGGAAAGTAGTTTTTACTTAAGAGCATACTACAACAATAGTCAAAATGAGGGTAAGGCAGGTGATAAGCGTCAAGCATCGCTCGAAGGACACTGATATCGAAAGAGGCATTATGAGCAACAATGAATTGATTTTCGAAGAGGGGGCGAATGTCTAACCAGAGGTCATTGAACTCCCTTTCGTTTTTAACGTCAGTTGCCCGGATTCCGTGAATGCGAGTATTCATCGGATTGAATCGGAGTTCTTTAGGTTTGATTAAATAGTAGCGTTTGTCAACGATTTGGCCCTCTTTAACGATCACTAGACCGAGGGAGCACGCGCTTGCGCGCTTTTCATTGGCAGTTTCAAAATCGATTGCGATAAAGTTCATCATCGTCTCCTTTGTAGTTATAATAAATGGGATAAGCAAAAGATTAACATAAAAAGGGGAAAAGTCATAGTGAAAGTGAATATTTTGTCAGTTAGGAAAGATAAAATGTTGGCGATAAAAGGAAAGGGGTAAATAAATGGAAGGTTTCAACGAGAGGTTGTTTGAATAAGGAAAGCTTTCGCCTCATATATTGAGTAACAATGAGTAAATGAGGGGGAACAGAGGTTGAAACAGACGAGTGAGCTAACGGTTCGTAGCTTAGGAAAGAAGGAAGTATGCTTACCACCTAACGAACGAAAGACGGGATATTTTTATGAGCTTGTTTTACCGATGCAAAAACAGAGGACCTTACATACTATTTTATTAATTGACGGGTCGTTATCGATGATGGATGATTTAGAGAATTTAAAGGATCTTGTGTCTGAGACGGTGTCGTCACTGAGTCATAAACATAAGCTTTCTGTTTTATTGTTTGGGAATGAGGTTGGACCGCTTTGGATACTTGAACAGATGCAAGTGATGAATCAAGAGCAAGTGATTGGCCAACTTCACCAAGCATTAGAAGAACAGTGTGGGGAGGAAACGTGTATTTTATCATCAGCGCTTGCAGAGGTTTTTTCGATGGTTGCTTGCGGGAAGAATTCAGAAAATAGGCAACTTATTATTGTCACAGCAGGAAACCTTTATTCGAAGCATTGCTCGCTTTCAGTCGAAAGGTCACGTTGTTATGGGTGGATGCTTGATCTTTTTGCGGCACATGTCATCACGCATGTGGTTGGAGTAGGAAAAATCGACCTTCCTTTTTTAACGCAGTTAGCGAACGTCGGACAAACAGGGGATTTTTATCCGTATTGTCGTGCCCCGTATTACCGGCGACGTTTTAGATGTTGGGTGTCTGAGTTGAAGGGCCAGAAAAAGCAACATCTAACGCTTTTAAATCAAGACTATTTTTTGGTGAATCAGACGCAACATCTGAAACATCCGAAAAAGATAGAAAGTTTATCGCAACTTATGGTGACCTTTGATGGGGCCTTGCATTTAAACGACGAGATGATTGATGGGAATGAATCGGATATTCCTGATTTTATTGAGGAGCAATTTCAATTAGCCTATGGCTATTACCTTTTAAAAAATCGACGAGTTCATGAGGCAGGAAATTGGTTGCAGGGAAATCCACTTTTTCCGGTCATTTATGAGGGATACTCGATTACGGAAATGAAAAATAGTTTAGCACAACTTGCTGATTGGAGGGGATCTCACTCCTCTTTGACCTTGCCAATGAGTGACCTGTCCTTTTTTGATGTCCTCAAACGATTGCTAGAAGATCCGTTGACGGAACTGTACTACCCCCATGAGAAAACGTCCGAAGTCCATCTTTCTTGCGACCCATTAACCTTTCGAAGCGATTTGTCCAAGCGTTATCACCCAGTCGTGCAAGTCAAGGCGAGTCAAACGAAACTGAATGTGTTAGCTAAAGTGAAGGTCGA
>DKYS01000067.1 GCA_002493395.1 Turicibacter sp. UBA7094
GAAGACAGTTAGAATGGGAAGTGGAAAGAGTATTATTAGCTTGAAATGTTTATTGTTACTATAATAGGTTATAATAACTAAAGTATGTTTAATATCAAATATTCTTAGCATTTCATCAAACGATGGGGTGTTAAATATGGTATTGTAGAAATGAATGGAGGATTGTTAATTTGATGATGCGTAATAATTGAAGAGATGTAGCAAAGGAACTACAAATTAGGATAATAATATCTGAGATTTATTAAATTTGAATCTATTGCATCGCCTGATTAGAAATTTTTATAAAATATTTTTTATTGAAATGAGTTTTTATATAACCCTCATTTCAATAATAGTTTATTCAAATCTGGAATTTCTGAATAAGCAAATGTAATGCTTTTTAAAAAAATAGTATAATCTAATGAAGTGAGAAGAGAATAGTAATTATCCTAAATTGTGGTATAATAGAGAAGGCAATTGGCATTTATGAAGGGGGTTTTTAAGTGAAAACAAGGGCGCTCGTTAATGCCGCACTCATGCTAGCAATATATATGATTTTTTTTGTTTTTTACAATATGGGTATCTTTGTGGATATCATGTCAATTTTATTACCTATCCCGATTATTATTTATTCGGTAACCGCCCAACGGGTACGAGATGTTTTATGGTTATGTGTGGGATGCTTTATTGGAACTTTTTTGTTGGGTTCAGTTTATGGTGTTGTTACTACACTAAATTACGGAGTAGTAGGGGCCATTCTCGGTATTGGGATATTAAAACAATGGCCGTATTGGCAACGTATTTTAAATGCGTCAATTGTGTCTGCCATTTCATTTCCAATTACGATTTATGTTGTTAGTGGTTTAAACATTAAGGAATCGGTAGAACAGATGGTGAAGGAGCTAGAGACGCTTATTTATTCGATAACTAGTCTATCATCTGGTGAAAACTCGCAGTTATTGGAACAGGTACACCATTCAATAGAGACTGTGACGATGCTATTTCCAACTATTCTTATTTTAGTAGGGCTTTTTTCGGCCTTTTTCAGTGATACTCTTTCCACCTTGATTTTAAAGCGTATGGGTAGATTGCCATTAAATTTTAAAAAAGAAAGGGTTCAGGACCTGAAAGTAGGATCTTTTTGGGCAATTGTTCTATTGATTTGTCAGGCTATTAGAATAATTCCTCTTAATCAGGTGGTAGACTGTATTTTACTTAACGTGGCGTTTTTTATAAATATGTTATTTTTATTACAAGGGATTTTTATTATTATGGCATATTTTAAATCTCGACATCAACGTGGGCTAGGTCTTCTTATTGTTATTTTGGCATTAATATCAGGTTTTTCATCATTGGTTTCAATAATAGGAATAATGGATTCTTTTCTTGGATATCGTGAGAAACTGATTGTACAAAAATAATTATTGAAAAGAGGTGACACGATCACGATGAAGAAATTGAGGAGTTGGTTAGAGGAATATCAAGATCACCTTGGATATATGGCGATTTCTACGGTTTTTTTAATATTAAGCGGGGGATATGCCTACTATCAATCGGATGTCATTTCTCTTATTATCTTTTTATACTTTGTAGGCGATGTAATTTATCGCTTAAATGCGTATTTTCATTATAAAGAAAATGTTTTAAAAAGGATTGAGTCTATTTCCTATCGAGTTAAACACGCAGGAGAGACTGCCTTTAATCAATTGCCAGTAGGAATTTTACTTTATGATGATGCCTATGAAGTCGTATGGTTTAACGCCTATTTAAAACAGATGTTTAATCAAGATCTGCATGATAAAGGGTTAGCTCATTTAAGTGAACAGCTTTATAATCGAGCGCTTAGTGAGGATGAGACATTCAATATCACTATTAATAAGGAAACATATCGAGTTTTACATATGAAAAACGAGCGATTGATGTATTTTACGAATTATACAGAGTATACGACACTAGCGCAAAGGTATCAAAACGAGCATCCTGTTGTAGGAATGTTAGTTATGGATAATTACGAAGAGGTTTTTCATAATTTAAATGAGCAAGAGAAAAGCGAATTTCATGGGAAAATTGTTTCTATTATTATGCAATGGGCTGATAAACATAAAATATATATTCGGGCGACAGCAACTGATCGGTTTATATTAATGATGCCGTGTGTTGTTTTACAGCAATTGCGCGAAACTAAATTTACAATTATTGACAAAGTTCGTGAGGCTGCTAAAGAGAAAGACGTGATGTTAACCATAAGTATTGGGTTAGCCACAGGTTATGATAGTTTTTCTGAGTTAGGCCAGCAGGCAAATTATATGCTAGATTTAGCCCTAAGTCGTGGTGGCGATCAAGTGGCTATTAAAATTGCAACTGACGATAAATTTCTATTTTACGGCGGGAAGACTAACCCTGTGGAAAAACGTAACCGTGTTCGGGCGCGTGTCAATGCTCAGGCCTATGAGCGTTTAGTACGTGATAGTGAGCGTGTCATTATTATGGGACATCGGTACCCGGATGTTGATGCAATTGGAGCTAGCATCGGGTTATTAAGAATGGGAATTGCCTCTAAAAAAGAAGCTTATATTGTATTGAAGTTAGAGGAACTAGATAAAACTGCGAAAAATTTTGTAGATGAAATATTTAAGGATAGTCAATTGAAGAAGTATTTTATTTCAAGTGAAATGGCTATTGAATTAATGACGAAGAATACATTACTTGTTGTTGCTGATACGCAGGATCCTAAGATGGTTATTGAACCTTCATTGTTACCGCGTGCTAAGAAAATTGCCGTATTTGACCATCATCGTCGTGGAGTTAATGTGATTGATTCTGTGCTATCGTTTGCGGAACCGTATGCTTCATCAACAGTTGAACTAGTTGTGGATATGTTTGATTACTATTCACAGAAAATTAAAATGACGCCATTAGAGGCTTCGATTATGTTAGCAGGAATTATTGTGGATACTAGAAGATTCTCATATCATACAGGGCGTAGAACATATGAAACGGCGGCGATTTTAAAACAAAAGGGAGCCGAAGAGAAATTGGTACAACAATTGTTGCGAACACCATTAGAAAATTATTACAGTAAGGCTCATTTAATTGAAAGGGCAGAGATATTTAAAGAAGAATTTATTATTGCCTCCGCAGATGATGAGTTAGTTCTTGAAAAAGTTCAAATAGCTCAGACGGCTGATGAATTATTGAATGTTCAAAATATTAAGGCATCTTTCGTTATTTCACGGATTGATGAGCAGCACATTGGAATCAGTGCACGTTCTTTAGGTGATGTTAATGTCCAACTATTGATGGAACAATTAGGTGGCGGCGGTCATTTAAACAATGCGGCAACGCAAATTCGAAGTAGTAGTACACAAGATGCGGTCTTATTGTTAAAAGAAGTTATTGTTAAAGAAATAGAGGAAAGTGGTGAATCTGAATGAAAGTAATTATGTTAGAAGATGTGAAAGGTAAAGGAAAAAAAGGAGAGGTAAAGGATTTTCCTAACGGGTTTGCTAATTTTTTAATTAAACAAAATAAGGCGATGGATGCAACGCCAGCCAATATGAATAAATTAAAAATTCAACAAGCTGAAGAGGAAAAACAAGCTGAACTTCGTTTAGAGGAAGCAAAAAAATTAAAAGTTGAATTAGAACAAAAGACAGTGGTTGTTAAGGTGAAAGCGGGTGATCACGGACGTGTTTTCGGATCAGTTAGTACAAAAGCAATTGCGGAAGAATTCCAAAAGCAATTTGGAATTAAGTTAGATAAACGTAAAATGGAGTTAGAAGAACCAATCCGTGGATTAGGAATGGCTCGTGTTCCAATTCATTTACATCCTGAAGTTATTGCGACTATCTCTGTTCAAATTAAAGAAAAGTAATCAAGCCATATATCAGAGTATTATTTAAATAGAAAGTTGGTTATGTCGTGTTAGAATCGTCAAATCGACAAATGCCTCACAGTACTGATGCAGAGCAGGCGATACTTGGTGCTATGCTATTAGACGAAAAGGTATGTGAGGATGTCAAACTTAAATTACAGCCGGATGATTTTTATCATCATCGTCATCGTATTATATATGAAGCGATGCTTACCCTACTGGAGCAAAACATAGGGGTAGATGTGACCACGGTGGCCGCCTATTTGCAAGATCATAAAAGGATTTCTGAGATTGGTGGCGTCGAGTATCTTTTAACCATTTATGAAAGTGTAGCGACGACCGCCCATACTGAGCATTACGTTGAAATGGTTCTAGAAAAATCAATTTCTAGATTAATTATTAACCGTGCGCAAGGATTAATTGAACAGGGGTATGACCCTGAAACATCAACTCAAGATTTAATCGATACGGCAGAGCAACAATTTTCAGGGATTGCCCGTTTAAATCAAGGATCTGACTTTAAGCAAATTGATAATGTGATTGTTGATTTTATTAAAAATGTTGAACGTCTATCACAGTCCACAGGAGAAGTTACAGGTTTAACAACTGGATTTACGGCGTTAGATAATATGACTTCGGGATTACAGAATAATGATTTAATTATTGTCGCGGCCCGTCCTGCGATGGGAAAAACGGCATTTGCATTAAATATTGCTCAAAATGTTGCGAAGTTGAATCATATAAATATCGCTATTTTTAGTTTGGAGATGGGAGCTGATCAGTTAGTTTCCCGTCTAGTCAGTGCCGAGGGAAGAATTGAGGCTCACCGTTTAAAAACAGGAAATTTAGAGGGAGCGGATTGGCGCTCTTTAAAAATTGCAACTGATGTATTAAGTAATTTGGGAATTTATATCGACGATACGCCGGGTATCCGAGTTGGAGAATTACGTGCTAAATGTCGTCAATTGCATCAACAAAGAGGACTAGGATTAGTCGTGATTGATTATTTACAATTATTATCGGGAAGTAAGTCGAATGGTGGTAACCGCCAGCAGGAAGTTTCAGAAATTTCACGTATGTTAAAGGAGATGGCCCGTGAATTGCAAATCCCGGTTATTGCCTTATCTCAGTTATCTCGACAAGTAGAAAATAGGGAAGATAAGCGCCCGATGATGTCGGACTTACGTGAATCAGGAAGTATTGAGCAGGATGCCGATATTGTTACTTTTTTATATCGTGAGGATTATTATAAAAAAGACCCTGAATTAAATGACAATATTGTTGAGGTTATTTTTGCTAAACACCGTAACGGGGCTGTAGGAACGATTAAATTAGCCTTTAGAAAAGAAATAAGCCGTTTTGAAAATCTAGTTAATGTTCCGGCTTCATCAAATATTCCAAATATTTAAAGACCTTATGAAAAGATATCGGATATTTACATAAAACACATTTTGACGATAAGTAGGACTTATATTATAATTAGGAATGAATAATTAGAGGAGGATTTGACTATGTTTGAACGTTTAGAGGCAATCTTAGAGCGTTATGAAAAAATTAACGAGATGATGGCTGATCCTGCAATCGTTACTGATATTAAAAAGTTAACTGAATTATCAAAAGAACAACGCGGTCTTGAAGAGACAGTTAATGTGTATACTGAATATAAAGAAATTGCAGCTTCAATTGAAGATTTAAAAGAAATGGTTAAAGATTCAGACCCTGAAATCAGTGAAATGGCTGAGTTAGAATTAGAGGAGTTAAAACCTCAACTTCCTGTATTAGAAGAACGTTTAGAAATTTTATTAATTCCTAAAGATCCGAATGATGAAAAAAATGTTATCGTGGAAATTCGAGGAGCAGCAGGTGGAGATGAAGCCAATATTTTTGCCGCAGATTTATATCGTATGTATACGAAGTATGCAGAGATAAAAGGTTGGAAAATTCAAATTATGAATGTGGATTATTCTGAATCTGGCGGAATGTCACAAGTTGAATTCATGATTTCAGGTGAAAGCGTGTATTCTCACATGAAATATGAATCGGGTGCACACCGTGTTCAACGTGTTCCGGCAACAGAATCACAAGGACGTATCCATACCTCAACGGCAACTGTTTTAGTGATGCCAGAAGCGGAAGATGTAGATATTGAGGTAAGTATGAATGATATTCGTGTTGATACTTTCTGTTCATCAGGACCAGGGGGACAGTCAGTAAATACAACTAAATCAGCAGTACGTTTAACTCACGTTCCAACCGGAATTGTCGTTTCATGCCAAGATGGAAAATCACAACATGAAAATAAAGCAAATGCTTTAAAAGTATTAAAAGCTCGTATTTATGATTCAATTTTACAGGAACGTTTAGAAGCAGAAGGAGAAGAACGTCGTTCTAAAATCGGGACAGGAGAACGTTCAGAAAAAATCCGTACGTACAACTATCCACAAAACCGCGTAACAGATCACCGTATTGGATTTACTATTCAACAGTTAGATCGCGTGATGGAAGGAAAATTAGAACCAGTTATTGAAGCTTTAATTACAGAGGAACAAAAACGTAAATTAGCGGCGCAAGATTAATAAATAAAAAAACTCTAACAGCTATTTAAGTGTTAGAGTTTTTTTATTTATGATGCTTAGGGAAATTAAATGTTACGGATGATTAATATATCGGTCGGTGTATTTAAATCAGATAATTAGCTCCTATAACTCAAGAAAATAAATGATTAATTGTAGTTATCTTTTTTACAATTCTCTATACGAAGAGGCAGATATATCCACGGATTTTGATGAAAGTTGTCTAATGATATAGAATGAATTCCAATTAATAATCAATAACTTAAGAAAACCGATAATGATTTAGCACAAGGTTTAAATTATTTTTATAGTTTCCTCATTATAAATATGAAGTAAAAAATCAAGGAGTTTTAAAGGCAGTAAATAGTACCTTAATGACGATTATCACAACAATTTAAGATTCAACTTCTAGTAAAGTTTTTCAATATCAGATTAATCCTTGTAGAAGAAAAGGGAAGATGACTTTCGTTTGAATTTCTAGGAGTGGGGAAGGTGAACTATTGGCTACTGCTAGGGATAGACCATGAGTACGTAGCGGGACATTCCACGTTTGAAGAGCAATTTATTGTTAAAGAGATAAATGAATTACTTCTTAATTTGTTTGCGGCAAATTAATTTTTTACTATTCATCAAAATTATAATATGCCTG
>DKYS01000128.1:0-5110 GCA_002493395.1 Turicibacter sp. UBA7094
GTCCGTTGATCTCTATTATTTATGTAAACAATCAAAAATCTGCTTTTGCTCGGCTAACGTGACGCGAGTTGAGGAAGTGATATACAACGGCTCATTGTCTTGATTAAGCGTCGTGTAAATATCTCCTGTTACATTTGAACCGTAAGTTAATTTAATCACCTTGTCTTCTCCTTTAAGCGTATACACATGCATCACTTCATCCATATCCCCAACGACAAAAGAATAATCTGTAACTTCGGATTGGTCTTCATTGACTTCATCACTTACTTCAGGCTCGCTATCGAACAGTGAACGAATTTCATCGATTGTTACCCCCTCTTGACTCATCCGGCTAGCAACTTCCTGATAATTTTCTTGCATCTTAGTCGATGTTTCATTTAAAAGATTTCTAACCTCTTCATCCTTTGCAACAACTGAAGTTTTACTTACCATATTCTCCTGTGCAACTGTTAATTCACTCTTCGAATCGTGCCAATCATACATGAGGCTAGCGACTTGGTCCGCACTGACTTCAACAGTTAACTTCTCATCCCCTTTTTCGAAGACTTTAATTGTTCCTAAATCCTCGGTCACCTCTCCCAACGTTTGAGGGAGTTTGTTTACAGTGAGGCTTTCCCCCTGCGCTAAGACTTCTGACGTTTTAAAATAATAATCACTTAAACTTTCCGACTTTTCCTGTGAATGCGGCGATTGGCATCCTCCAACCCATAAACTTAAAGCAACGACAGCCATTATTCCTATTTTCTTCAACTTCATCCCTCTTTCCTACCTTCATCCATTTCTTGTAATCGTCCATTTACTTCTTTAATTAGCCCACCTAATTGTTTAAACTAATAATTCTACCACACTTAAAAGGAAGTTTAATAAACTACCCATGATCCCTGCATCCGTGAAGTTATCTAAGCTTGCAGCAAGTTTACATCGTTTCGCACACACGAATAACCGATGATAAGTCTGTTCCGTCTCTAATACAATCCCCTTTCTATTTTAATAATACCTTCATTATAACAAAAATTTACATTTCAATCACTTCTGATAATTGAAAAATATGGTTATTACTGAATGTTTTAATTAATTGTTAGAATCTCTATTATTTTAGCAGTTCATTTAAATGACGAACTAACCTTTTATCTCAGGCGAGACTCACAGTTAATCCTTCAATCATTCTAAACTTCGAACATGGCACCTCAAAGAGTTGCATGAACCACTTGACATCTATATACCATTTAACATGAGAAAAAAAGCAACTCCCATGGATTTCTCCATGCGAGTTGCTTTAATGGGGATTACGATTTATTTAATGGAAGTTCCCTATTTGAGACGTAAAAAATTGATTTCAAAAAGAAATCATTTTTCTCTATTTTAACTCTTTCGCGATTAATTCATAATTCGCTTGAAGTCTTTTATTTTTAGGCGAACAATTGAGAGCACGTTGCGCGTAAATTAGGGCCTGTTCATAGTTGCCAAGATAATACTGACTAATCGCTCCCAAATCATATGGGGTTGCATCCCATGAACTTGGATCGGTAATGTATGAAAGAGGCCGATCTTTAATCTGTAGTGCCTTTTCAATGGCATAACTCACTCCAAACCAGTCAGATTCCTTATAAAATTGCATCGCGAGTTGAATGTATCCCTCCCGCAAATGAGGGGCTTCCTTAATCGCCCTAAAGAACCATGCTTTCGCCATTTCGCTATCTTTAAGCGCAGCATAAGATTTGGCAATGTATCTCATCGAAGCTGCCCGCTCCGCATCCCATACCGCCGTAGGTAAACTTAAGTGATGCTTAAGCGTTGTAATGGCTTCATCATATCGATGGTAATAAAAATATTCACGTCCTAGATAGTGAACATTTCGATCATCGTTTGGCTCCTCCTTAACCGATAACTCAAGAAGCGGTAAATACTGACTTCTAGACTTCGATCGATCGGGATAATGATTTAATTGAATGCCTGTTAAATAAACCACCTGTTCAAATCCCTCTCCTAAATACTCCAATACTTCATGAACAGGATGCGTCCATTGATAATTTAAACGCGTATGAATTTTATCATAATTAAATACAGACCCTTCGGTCCCATCCTCATTAAAACTCCATGTATAACGGTAATGCCCTCTTGTCGTGCCTTTTTTCCATTGCTTCTCAATAATTTCGCGCCATCCAGGTTCTAACACTTCGTCTAAATCCGTGCACACACAAACATCGCAATCCTCAGGCACGAGTTTTAACGACTCATTTCGCGCCACATCAAAACGCCAAGGATCAATCACTTTTTGTTCAACGATGACCCCACGGGCGTTTAAAAGGTCAACGGTTTGATCAGTTGACCCCGTATCTAGAACATAAATTTGATCTGCCTCAGACATAGAATCCACCCAGCGGTTAACAAACTGCTCTTCGTCTTTACAAATGGCGTACACACATATTTTCATAGTACCCCTCCCCAATAATCCCTTCTCCCCTACATTCTATTCAAAATTTTTGCTTTTTATGACTCCATTCATGAGATTCTGACAAAATAGCCCCACCTATCTCCCCTGTTTGAATACTTCTATTACTTAAGTTCTTTTAATAAAAGTATGACGACATTTTGGACACGTAATTTCAATCTTACCTTTTTTTCGTGGAACGCGAAGTTGTTGTCCACACTCCTTACATTTAAAATAACGATAGGCACGTCTTGCCTTTAACTGACGATATCGATTCATTAATCTCGTTTGAATCGGATACCAGTATTTTAAAAATAAAATATTTTCTTGATGGCGTTTAATCTTATTCTTCGATAAAGCCCGGTAATAACACCACACTAACGGAACTAACGAAATAAAACGCAAAATAGACCAACGAAACAAGCTGCCAATGACCACTAAAACAATAGACAAAATGAATAATGCCAGGGATAAATGGTCAACTCCTGTTCGTCCCTCCATAAATTTCTTGAAACGATCCAAATCCAATACCTCCTTTTTCCCACCATCTTTCATATGGGCAATCCACTTTTCATTATACTTCATCTCCACAAGCGGGTTCAAACGTTCGGCGAGTTTAAAAAGAATACAGTTGTTACCACCTGCGCGAGCATAAATCAGAAATTCAACTCATATACAAACAGAGGACACCTTTTATTTGACAAGACTTTGAAGCTTTCTTAAACTCGCTCAACAGGTTGCTATTCATAATCTTGTTTACGAGTGCTTATTGTTTTGTTATAATAAATTCCATTATATGCATCACTTTTTAAAAAGGAGAGACTAACGAGTGAAAAAAGTTTTAAGAATTCTTTTAGGACCTATTGGATTCAGTGGACTTTTAATTGCCCTGCAAGCCCTTACTTTAATTATTGTTATTGCCTGGTTCCAGCAATACTTTGTTTACTTTTATGCCTTTTGTATTATCCTAAGCGTCATTGTTGTCATGACGATTGTTAATAATCGATTAAATCCCGCTTATAAAATTGCATGGATTATTCCTATTATGGCCTTTCCTATTTTTGGGGGACTTTTTTATCTACTATTTGGAAGTGAATATCTGAAGAAAAAATTTTTAAATGAAATGTTGCCGATCCTAAAAAAAATGAACTGGCATTTACAACAAAACGAAGAGGCCTTTTCTAATCTTGAAAAAATCGATCAACGAGCGGCTAATCAATCCGCCTATATGAGCAACTATGCCATGTGTCCTGTTTACCAAAATACGACAAGTGAATATTTAAACATCGGAGAGAAAAAATTTGAGCGCTTAATCAAAGAACTTAAAGAAGCCAGACACTATATTTTCTTAGAATATTTCATTATTGAAGAAGGACTCATGTGGAATAGTATCCTTGAAATTTTAAAAGAAAAAGCGGCAGCGGGCGTTGATGTACGCGTCATTTATGATGGATTCGGTTGCTTATTTACACTTCCAACAGACTATCAACAACAACTTGAACGAATGGGTATCAAATGTTGTATTTTCAATCCATTTGTTCCCCTTCTAACGATCCGTATGAATAATCGAGACCACCGTAAAATCTGTGTCATTGATGGACATACCGCCTTTACGGGAGGGATTAACTTAGCCGATGAATACATTAACGCGATTAACAAACACGGCCATTGGAAGGACAATGCCATTATGATTAAAGGAGATGCCGTTTGGAGTTTTACGGTGATGTTTTTAACGATGTGGGGATATATTAGAAAAGTGAATGAAGACTTTGAAAACTTCAAACCGCATATCTATCACCCCGCCCCGTTTGGAAACGATGGATTTGTCCAACCTTATACAGACTCACCATTAGACCGTGAAACCGTCGGCGCAAATGTTTACCTCAACCTCATTAATCATGCAAAATCCTATGTTTACATTACGACTCCTTATTTAATTCTAGATCATGAAATGACAATGGCCCTTTCGCAAGCTGCAAAACGAAACGTTGATGTTAAAATTATTACCCCTCATCATGGGGATAAATGGTACGTTCATAGCGTTACGCGAGCCAATTACGCAGAGCTTATTGATAATGGTGTCAAAATTTACGAATATGAACCCGGATTTATTCACGCTAAAAATTTCATTGTTGATGATGAATACGCAGTAATTGGAACCATTAATTTAGACTACCGTAGTCTTTATCTTCACTATGAATGTGCGACTTGGTTATATCAGACAAAAAGTGTTTTAGACATCCGAGATGATTATTTAAAGACACTCGATGTTTCAATTCCAGTGGGTGCAAACGATTTACAGAAGATCCCGTGGTACACTAAAATAATGTATGCTTTTTTAAGAATTTTTGCCCCATTAATGTAAAAGGGAGCCGCAATGGCTCCTTTTTTTAATCCCTAAAGATAGGTCAATATTTTCGCATAGGCGTCTTTTAAATCCTCATATCGAATCCGACGATTAGCTGGACTTGTTGAGGGTAAACCTATTGCCTCGATGCCGGTATCTTTATAACAGTATTTTTGATATAAATCAGTCGCCTTCTTCCCAGTTGTGAAAACGGCTGTTATTTGGGTCGTTTCAAGCAGTTTGGAAAAGTCATTTGGGACGGGATGCTTAATACTCGCATCTTCTGCCCCCTCAATCTCGCACGCCGCTAAAACATCCCAAAGGGCAAGATG
>DKYS01000128.1:5482-5729 GCA_002493395.1 Turicibacter sp. UBA7094
CAATACCTTCCAGAAACGGTTTTGTGGATGACCGTAATAAAATCCCACTTCCCTTGACTTTGGCGACGGCATCGTCCCTAAAATGAGAACCTTTGAATCCTTATCATAAATTGGATCTAATGGATGACACACCATTGCCATAACTTTCCCTCCTCATCTCACCAGCCTAGTTTTAAAAAATGAACTAATTTCACTCTATAGGTAGTTTGCTCGATTTCTCCTATTTTATAATAGATTTCCCACAAAT
>DKYS01000074.1 GCA_002493395.1 Turicibacter sp. UBA7094
ATTCCTGGTAAAACAAATAACACAATGACGAGCGAGAAAATAGCTCCTCGTCCAATAAAGAGTCCTAATTGACCTAACAGTTGATTACTTGAAATATATCCCATCAATAATCCAACAACCGTTAGCGTACTTCCTGAGGTTAAAATAGAAACCGTTACATCCATCACCGTTTGAATCATGGCCTCCTTTTTATGTAATTGAGCGCGGTTTTCACGATAACGGTCCGTCATTAAAATCGCATAATCGACCGTTGCTCCCAATTGAATCGAGCTAATAATTAAATAAGCAATATAAAAAATATGCGTACTAGAAAAATAAGGAATCGCTAGATTTAACCAAATCGCAGCTTCAATACTTAAGACTAAGAAAATAGGAAGGATAATCGATTTTAACGAAAAGACGAGAACAATAAAGACAGCTAAAATAGCAACTAAATTAACCTTCATCATGTCTGTACTAATGGTGTCCATTAAATCATACGTGCTCACACCTTCCCCGGCTAGATAATAATCATCACCATAGTACTCATTGGCAACCCCACGAATCGTCTCAACTAGTGAAAACGTCTCCTCACCTTCATAAGGAACGGTCACAGAAATGACCATTCGACTATAATTTTTCGACATCAGTTGAGATAGTGTCTCTTCATCCAAATAACTCAATGGAATTTCAGCCCCTACGGTATCGACATAAGAAATGATGCTTTTGACTTGCGGGATTTCCTTCAAAGCTTGAGAAAGTTTCGTTTCTGTCGCTAAGTCTGTGCGTGGAACGAGTAAAACATACGTATCATTTTCCCCAAAGCGCTTCTCAATAGCGGCTGTATCCGCCCCTAACTGCGTCGTTTCATTAAAAATGTGGGAAGACCCGTAATAGTAATCATTCGCATTTGAGGCTAAATAAGCAGGAAGTAACATGAGAACAAATAGCGTCACAAGTGGAATCGACACTCGATTTACCAGTTTTCCTAATCCCGTGAGTTTAGGTACAAATGAACGATGTTTCGTTTTATCAATGAAACGATACATCAGTAAAATGACGGCGGGCATAAAGAAAAATACCGTGATTAAACTAATCGCCACCCCTTTAGCTAGCGCAAGACCAAGATCAGGTCCTAATCTAAACTGCATCAACACAAGAGCTAAAAAGCCAATAACCGTTGTTAACCCACTTGATAGAATAGACATCGTTGATTTTCCTAACGCTTCAACCATTGCTGACTTCACATCTTTATTTGTCTGACGACATTCCTCAAAACGATGTAACAAAAAGACAGAATAATCCAATGACACCGCTAATTGCAAAATACTTCCGGCCGCATTTGTGACAAACGAAACCTCACCAAACATTAAATTCGTTCCTTTATTAATCACAATGGCAATCCCAAGTCCGACTAAGACGATGATTGGCTCTACCCATGAAGTTGTCGTTAACACAAGAACCATGAGAACAAACAACACCGCAAACACCGAGATTAATTGAACCTCGGAAACCGTTGCTGTCGTTGAAATCGCAGTTGAAACCGCACTTCCACTCATTGCCTGATCCTCACCAATCAGCTCACGCAAATTTTGAACGGCATCGATGCGCATGTCTTCTTCAATAGTAACGGTAAATAAGGCTGTCTTCTCTTGGTAGTACGTCTTCACTACATCCTCATCAAGTGTTGCCAATGGCTGTAAAATATTAACCGCATCATCTAACCAGGTCACCGACTGTACCCCTTCAACAGCGGCTAACTTTTCCTTATACGCCAAAGCTTCAGCCACCGTTACATCAGAAATCATGACGCGTGCATTTGGAATTCCCCCGTCAAACTCTTCCTCCATGACCTCAAGCGCCCGACTCGATGGACTATGAGACGGGAGATAATCCGCGATATCATAATTGACACCAACAAACTGTCCCATCAGTAAACACACCAAAGCACTGATGGTAAAAATTAAGACTAAGCTCTTTTTTCGATTGACAACTATTTCATAAAACCTTTTCATCTTCTCCCCCCTCTTTCCGGACTAAATACAAATTTCTTTTAACTATATGCCAAGTTGCGAGAAATATATCCTTTTTATCTCTTTATTCACCCTTCCTCACTAAGGATGACATCTCTTTCTCTTTTCTTTGTGATTTAGTCCTACTTATCAATCAAAAAACACGACATTTCATCTTATTACGTGACCCGTCAGTAAATTCCCCACACTTTCTTTAGATTGACCATTGAAAAATTAATCTAAGGCCCCTAAAATACGTGTAAGGAGGCTGCAAATGAAGCAAGAAAAACATTCATTCACTACGAAAAGAGCGCTCGCAAGCGCCCTAAAAGAAACCATGAAACATAAACCTTTTAATAAAATCACAGTAAGCGAACTCATTCAACAATGTCATGTTAATCGAAAAACATTCTACTACCATTTTGATGATATTTATCATCTCTTAAAATGGCTCTTTGAACAAGAAGCCATCGAGATTTTGCGTCAATTTAATTTAATCATGGAATATGAGGAAGCCATTACCTTTATGATTCATTACATTGATATCAATGAAGAAATGCTCAATTGTGCCTACGACTCCATTGGGCATACCGCATTAAAAAACTTTTTTTACGATGATTTTTATGCCATCGTCGTTTCTATTATTGAACATGAAGAAAATATGACCCATCAACACCTCACCTTAGACTACAAAGATTTTTTAACCCGTTTTTATACAGAAGGCATTGTTGCCACTTGGGTCGATTTAATTAAAAATAAAGAAAAGCGACAAACGAAACAATTTGCGCATTATCTATCGATGACCATCAAACATTCACTTCTTGGCGTCCTGTCTGCGAATAAAATAGACCTCCCGAACTATTTTTTCCCACCCGATGATTAAACGACACATGACGAAAATCACGAGCTGTCATCGTCCATTCTCTTAACGGGATAAAATTTTAAAAACTTCCACGGTCATTTAACCCCTGGCACGTTAGATGGATTAAAAATATAGAAAAGAAATCGCTATTTAGCGATGGTTGATTCATCAAAAGAAGGGAGAGAATGCTCATAGCTTCAGGCATGAGTTTTCTCTCCCTTTTGTTAAATCAAACGTTGATGTTGGCTAAAGGCGATTACCTATATTGTTTCTAACCTATCATTAATCAGGCGTTTCAACCCCTTTTCTTAAAATACATAAACCGTTAATTTTTCAAAATCATCCATTACTTAAACACCAAAGAGGTCATTTGGTGAATTAAAATAATAACTCATCTTGATC
>DKYS01000126.1:0-6191 GCA_002493395.1 Turicibacter sp. UBA7094
CCAAAACCGAGCATCCCTCCTAATGTGTTTAATATTAAATCATCAATATCTGCTGATCGACCAATAAAATATTGAACAAACTCAATAGAAAAGGAAAAGGAAACCACTGTGATTAATGTTTTTATAGATGATTGGCATGTTTTAAAAACGACTGGTAATAAAAAACCAAAAGGAACAAACATGAGGACATTTCCAATAACTTGTGAAATCATTGCTAGAAATCCCATCGACCAGGTTTCTCTTATCCAACTAAACGGCAATAAATTCAAGAAATGAATCGGCGGATTAAACGAATACATCCCCCCTAAGAAAAGATCTAAAAGTCCAGTAGCCACTAAAATTACAAAAATAATCCCCACAAAACAAACCCAACTCAGTTGTTTAACTAACGAAATCTTTTTCTTTCGTAGAAGAAAAAAGATTGGAATATAACAAATAAAGACGATAATCATCAACAACGATCCCGTCACCAAATAATCAAATACTTTCATAACTCCCACTCCTCGTTAGACATCTAATACAATTAGTATACCCTTTAGATATTAAGAAAAAATAATCTAATTTATGAAGATTTTCTTAATATCTCTCCTAGTGCCGTAAAAAAACCCATAGATTATCAATCTATGGGTTTTTCTCTTTAATTAGGCTTTAAAGGAAGAAGTAAGCAAGAACGATAATCCCTAAAATAATGCGATACCATCCAAATACTTTAAAGTCATTTTTCTTAATGTATCCCATTAAGAATTTAATCGCTAAGATTGAAACAAAGAAAGCTACTAATGTTCCTATTCCAAGGACGAGCGCTTCAGACGCTGTAAAAACTAAACCAAATTTCACAATTTTCAATAAACTTGCACCGAGCATCACAGGAATCGCCAAGAAGAACGTAAATTCCGATGCTACATAACGTGAAGCACCAATTAAAATAGCTCCCACAATCGTTGCTCCCGAACGTGATGTCCCTGGAACCAACGCTAATAACTGAAAGATACCAACCATTAACGCAAATTTATAAGTAATTTGTGATAAATCATTCACAACTGGACGGCGTCCTCTGTTTCGATTTTCAATGACAATAAATAATACCCCGTAAATAATTAACATTAAAGCCACTGTCGTTGGATTAAATAGATATTGATCAATGACATCATCAAATAATAATCCGATAATCGCAGCTGGCACACAAGCTACCGCAATCTTAAACCATAAATTCATCGTATCTACTTTAACTCTAAAACCACCTTTAAATTCAAACGGAAATAATTTATCCCAGAATAAACAAACGACCGCCATAATTGCACCCAACTGAATAACAACGAAAAACATTTCCATAAATGCTGGCGTCATATCTAGTTTAATAAACTCATCAACTAAAATCATATGTCCTGTACTACTTACAGGTAACCATTCCGTAATCCCCTCCACGATTCCAAGGAAAATTACCTTTAATAATTCAATAAAATCCACAACTAACCCTCCTAAATTCAAATCTTTAATCAATCCCAAAACGTATTGATTTACATAACCCTTTTATCATACTACGGATTAGCGATGAAGAAAACAATAAATTTATATAAACTAACATTATTAACTAAAATTAACACCTGATGGACATTTAATTCCTTTATATAAATACAAAAAAGTGGTGAAAGCCAAATGACTTTCACCACTTTTGAAAAGCGATAGCTAAATAGTTTATTTATAATTGCTTATCTTCTACTTTATCTAACCACGCTTTAATATCAGAAATAATTGAACTTACACAACCTTCTTCAAAAGGAGATTTTAAATTCGCATAGGCTACAAGTCCTAAGAACGATTTTGTTCCACCTACTTCGCATAAGCGAACATAATCTTTCCATGCATCTTCTCGGTCATCATGCATTCGTTTCCAGAATTGAAGTGCACAAATTTGAGCCAATGTGTAGTCAATATAATAGAAAGGACTATTAAAAATGTGAGCTTGTTGGAACCACCAACCTCCACGCTCTAAGAAATCACATCCCTCATAATTTTTATGAGGTAAATATTGTTTTTCAAGTTCACGCCACGCCGCCTTACGTTCGGCTGGTGTAGCTTCTGGATGTTCATAAACAAAATGCTGGAATGCATCTACTGTGATTCCATAAGGAATAAATTTAATTGCGCTACCTAAATGAACAAATTTATATTTCTCCGTGTCTTCTTTAAAGAATAAATTCATCCATGGCCACGTAAAGAACTCCATACTCATTGAGTGAATTTCACAACTTTCATACGTTGGAAAGTTTAATTCAGGAATGTCAATCCAACGTGATGAATACACTTGAAAAGCATGACCCGCTTCATGGGTTAAGACATCAATATCTCCTGATGTTCCATTAAAGTTAGAAAAAATAAATGGAGATTTATAATCCGGAATGTAAGTACAATAACCTCCACCTGCTTTTCCTGGTTTGTTAACTAAGTCTAATAACTCGGTTTCAACCATGTAATCAAAAAACTCTTTCGTTTGCGGTGAAAGCTCGTGATACATCTTAACCCCATTTTCTAAAATCCACTCAGGATCACCTTTGGGTGTCGCATTCCCTGTTTTAAACTCAAATTTTTCGTCAAAATATCTCAATTCACCGTATCCTAGACGCTCCTCTTGACGATTATATAAAGAAGTTGCTACTGGTACAATGTAATCAAGCACCTGTTGACGGAAATTTTTAACCATTTCCGGCGTATAATCACTACGAATCATACGAACATAACCTAATTCCACGAAATTTTTAAAACCTAACTTTTTAGCGATACGCGTACGTACTTTCACTAATTGATCATAAATATCGTCGATTTCTTGTTCATGCTCTTCAAAAAATCCATACTTCGCCTTCGAAGCCGCCTCACGAACTTCGCGATTCTCGCTTAATAAATATTTTCCCATACCAGGAATAGTACGTTCTTCTCCATCAAACATAATTTTTGCCGATGCAATTAATTTAGTATAATCACTAGACAATTTATTTTCTTCTTGTAAATCGTTAATAATATCCGGCGAAAAAGATTTTAAACGATAATCTAAAATCGTAAAAAATTGTTTACTCAGTTTATCTTCTAACTCTTCACGGTAAGATGAAGAAACGACTGCCTCATAAAAACTAGAGTTAACTTCCTCATACAATGGGCTAAACTCATCCCAATAATTTTGCTCATCATCATAAAATTTATCACGTGTATCAATCGTATGACGAATAGAGGCTAATGTTGCCATCGTTTCAATATGACTACGCACTTTATTAATTTTTGCTACAAGTTCTAACTGAGTCTTTGCATCAGATGCCTTTTTAAACTGTTGAGTTAATTCATCCATCATTTGTTTGTATTGATTAAAATCTGGTCTTTCGTATTTAAATTCTGAAAATTTCATCTCACTCACTCCTAACTTTAACAAAAAATTCTGTTTACATTATAAATAGTATGCTCCTTTATAACATAAATCATGCTTAGGCTCTTTATTTCTTCCCCCATTTCCTAAGCTGATATTTCTATTATATGCCACTTTCGATTTTTTTGTAAGTTTTTACCACGAATTTTTTGTTTTTTCGCCCGATTGATTGAAGTAAAATATTTTTTCAGAAAAATTTAATCTCTTATTTTCACTAATCCCACAAAAAGCTTGTTTGTTTCATCACATTTAAAACATAGTCTTCAAGAATAAGTTGGTCACGATAAATAGAAGTTGCTGTTTCAACCCCTACATATCGAAGATGCCACGGTTCATACTGATAGCCTGTCTCATCCACCCGATCCTCCGGATATCTCACGATGAAACCAAATCGATGCGCATTATCTGCTATCCATTTTCCTTCATCTGTTTCTCCAAACGTTTCAGTCAATCCTCCGTGTACTGAATCGGATGTAATATCAATCGTCAATCCCGTTTGATGTTCGCTATGACCAGGTCTTGCGCTATACGTATCAGCAACTTCAACTCCATCTTCTTTAACATATCGATCATAAAGCATCACTTGTGTCTCATACGAACGATAGCCACTTCGCGCGATCAACTCATAACCTTTTTCATCATTAGCTGCCTCAAATAATTCTTTTAGCGCTTGTGCCGCCTCTTTTCTCAAATAGTTCGCCTCATTATTCTCATCCTTATTATATAGAGGTACGTCTAAAAAAACCAAATCTGAAGGTTCATAATCAGCAGGTAACCGATAATTTTTATTCACCAACACATCTAGACTATCCGGATTATCTACTTCAATGATATCTTGATAAAAAGTAGGCATCACTTCTTCATCCTCTCTAGCAGGGTGCGTTTGAAATAAAAACACTGTTACAAGTCCCATCGTTAATAGTAACCCACTCATCGCAATCAATAACATTCTCATTCGGTTCATTACTACGCGCCTCCTTCAATTCACTAATTTCCTTATTATTGAGCATCTTTTTTATCTTTTAAACACCCCTTCTCTTAAAAAAGAGAAAGATTCCTTCCCCGATAGTAGATAAAATAGTTACCTTTAACCGTTTGACTAATCACGTGTTCCTTAATCTTTTTTAAAAGAGCGACGATAAAAATACTAATTTTTTCTGTTCATCCTAATTTCTGCTCAATCTATCCAACTATTACGTCGTATAGATTCATCCGAGGAACCAATACTATAAATAGGCAACCGCCTTAATTTTTAAGAGATGGAGTGATTCACATGCTTAGAAAACTCGATCATCAATCAATGGGTGGCGCCAAATTTGACTGGTTGTCTACCATCTATCATTTTTCATTTGCAGATTATTTTGACGAGACCAGAGTTAACTTCGGAGTGTTGCGTATTTTAAATGATAGTATCATCCCCCCACACACCGTCTATAAAACAACTAGCCATCAAGACGTTGAGACGATTACTTACGTGGTCGATGGAGAGCTCACTCATAAAGATCAATCTGGACATATTTGCGTCTTGAAGCGAGGACAAATCCACTATATGAGTGCCGCAGCAAACGGGGAACAGCTTCAGTCTAATGAAACGGCCCAACCGACGCGAGTTTTAGAAATCGGTATCTCCCCACTACCTAATACACATCACAAAACACATGGGGATTATCACTTTGATTTTGAGGCACGCCATAACCAATGGTTACATATGGTGTCTGATGTTCACGGAGATGCTCCCATTACAATTAACCAAGACGTCAACATTTATACGATTGTTTTGGATAAAGAAAATACGGCAACTATTAACGTTCCACTAGGTCGGCAAGCTTACTTAATGCAAATCGAAGGCTTTTCAGAAGTAAATGACATTGCCTTAAAAGAGAAGGATGCCCTTGAAATTATCGAAGATGAGATTCATATCAAAGCCACTCATACTTCACATTTCATCGTGATTGAAATGCCAAAATCAAACCATCCTTATATGTAAAAAAAGAGCGATAGGGTCGCTCTTTTTTCTCATCTATTCAATCATTTCAACAAATCTTCCTTGATTGCCACAAGTCACTGTCACTAATCGGCGCTTTTTTTGAGAATCTGTATCGTTCTCTCATTAAATTAACATTTTTAATCTGAACTGTTCTCCCCCTCATTCTTTTTTTCACATCAAAATCCTTTTTTTATCTTCAAAAAAAGACTAAATATTAGTTAAATCTCCCCCTTTCGAACTTTCTTTAAACATGGTATGTTAACTCTTGAAGGGGGGATTTTTTTATGAGATCATTTCAAGTGATTATTGGAGCTGTGCTACTCCTCATCGGCGTTCTCACACTCCTTACTAATATTTTGCATCTTGATTATGCAATCATGGATAACCTCTGGTTTTTATTCATTCTAGCACCGGGTCTTTATTTCGAAGTTAACTACTTCCAAACCAAACAAAACCCGGGTCAACTCGTACCTGGAGGAATTTTATCCGGCATTGGGCTAATATCCCTTTTCGAGATTTTAACCCAGTGGCAATACTCGGACTTTACCTCACCGCTCTATTTATTAGCCGTGGCCTTCGGAATCTATCAACTTTATTACTTCGATGCTAAAGACCGTGGCCTACTCATTCCCGTCACCATCTTATGTCTCATCGCTCTTTTCCTCTACTTAAACCTTTTCATCTCTTACTTACTTCTATTCTCAATTTTCCTTATTGGTTTAGGACTCTATATTTTATTTAAAAAAAGATAACGAATCTGACTTAGTATCTCCTTCAAACCATTAGCACAGT
>DKYS01000126.1:6485-7844 GCA_002493395.1 Turicibacter sp. UBA7094
GTTTTTCTTCTATACCGTGTCTAGCATAAAAAAAAGACTTAAGCGATTGCTTAAGTCTTTTTCATTTAATTAAAATCCTGGTAAGAAAATTTCAATACCTGGCCCTAATGGTAAACGGAAGACAAACCAAATAATTAATAAAATAGTCCATCCGATTAATAACGAAATTGAGTATGGCACCATGGTTGAAACTAACGTTCCGATTCCAGATTTTTTATCGTACTTCGCAGCGAATGTTACAATTAAAGCGAAGTAGCTCATTAATGGAGAAATTAAGTTTGTTGTTGAATCTCCAATACGATAAGCCATCTGTGTAAATTCTGGCGTGAATCCGACCTTCATTAACATTGGCACAAAAACTGGTGCTAGGATTGCCCATTTAGCTGAAGCTGATCCCATGAAGATATTAATGAATGCCACCACTAAGATAAATAAGATAACAAGTGGAATTCCTTGTAATCCAATCGCCGTTAACAAGTCAGCCCCTTTAACAGCAATAATTGTTCCTAAATTTGAATAATTGAAGTAAGCAACGAATTGAGCGGCAAAGAAGACTAAGACAATGTATGATCCCATTGATGCCATACTTTTACCCATTAAATTCATTACATCTTTATCATTTTTTACAACTTTAGCTCCAAATCCATAAGCGATTCCGGCCACTGCAAATACTAACGCAATCACAACAACCATTGAATTCATAAATGGAGAATTTAAAACCCCTTGAACTCCTGCTTCCGTTCCGCGTAAGAAACCATTCGCTGGAACAACTAATACAGCAAATAATATAATCATTAACAGTGTCGCAATTCCAGCAAAACGTAATCCACGTTGCTCCTCTGTTGAAACCTTCATTTCATGGTCTTCAACTTTTGCGTCACCTGTATATTTTCCTAAACGAGGCTCAACAATTTTTTCAGTAATAACCGTTCCGATGATTGTAATTAATACTGTTGAAGCAATTAAGAACCACCAGTTAGCTTGAATACCAACAACATAATTTGGATCAACTAATTTCGCACCTTCTGTTGTTAATCCAGCCAGTAATGAATCTGTTGGCCCGACCATCACGTTAGCACTAAATCCACCAGATACCCCGGCGAACGCTGCTGCTAATCCGGCCAATGGATGACGTCCCATACTTAAGAAAATGATGGCTCCTAACGGAATTAAAACAACATATCCTGCATCAGATGCAATACTTGATAAAACACCGGCAAGCACCACAACAACCGTAATTAAACGTTTTGGCGTACTCATTACTAATTTTTTTAATAATGTTCCAATTAATCCTGTTCCTTCGGCAAGTCCAACTCCGAGTAACGCGACTAAGACTGTCCCCAGTGGTGCAAACCCAGT
>DKYS01000030.1 GCA_002493395.1 Turicibacter sp. UBA7094
CAAATATTATAGAACCTTTTTTATTTAAATTTTATCGATTAGGAAAGAAAAATACTTTAATTTCTTATAATTTTACTTTTTGGGACATATATTCAAGTACAGTCCACTTACAGTTAATCAATAATGATAAATTTATAAGAAAGAGACTTTGTTCTCTGTTCCATTTAGGATTCTTTTGTAATTTGGAATGTGCTTAATCATAATAAAAATAGCGAAAATGGTTAGCATGATACGGGCAGTTAAATCATAATGTCCAAACCAGACGATGAATACTGCAACAATTGAAATAATTGTAGATGATAGTGAAACCATTTTCCAAATCTTCAATGTGATGACAAAAATAATGAATAAGGTGATGAATAGGATAGGCGAATAGAATAAAATAATACCGGCACTTGTTGCAACAGCCTTTCCTCCCTTAAAGTTGGCAAATATCGGATAAATATGTCCGATTAAGGCGAAAACCGCAATGATTAAAGGGGAAATCGAAGCACCCGCGTATTTTGCAATGAGGAAGGCGAGCCCCCCTTTTAGGACATCTAAAATAAAGACGACAGTTCCGCCTTTTTTTCCTAAAACACGAAAAGCGTTCGTACTCCCCAAATTTCCTGATCCATAGTGACGGATATCTTTTTGATAGAAGGTTTTTCCAATCACGAGCGCTGACGGGAAGGAACCTAATAAATAAGCGATAATGATCAACACTAAATTTCTCATTTAAATCCTCCTTTTTGTAGGAATATTATAACATATAGGTCGATAATAAGAGGTGCTTTTGCAAAAAAAATATAAAAAACCTCTTTTTCGACATATTTCATACTGTTATTCGTATTCTAATTAATGTATAATACTTTTATTTTGTATAGAAATAAACGTGAACTTTAACGAAGTTGTAAAAATAAGCCCTTTTATTTAAAGACAAAATCTTTTAAAATGAGATAATGGAAAGAGAAAGGAGTGTCATCATGTCGACGCACTTAAATTATAACGAAGATTCGATACAGGTACTTGAGGGATTAGAGGCTGTACGAAAAAGACCTGGGATGTATATCGGCTCAACAGATGGCCGTGGATTACATCATCTCGTTTATGAAATTGTTGATAATGCTATTGATGAAGTTTTAGCCGGGTACGGTAATTATATAAAAGTAACCATTCATGAAAATAATAGTATTAGCGTTCAAGACTGTGGGCGTGGAGTCCCAACAGGAATGCATAAATCTGGAAAACCGACACCAGAGGTTATTTACACCGTATTACATGCGGGTGGAAAATTTGGAACAGGTGGGTATAAGACATCAGGGGGGTTACACGGTGTAGGTGCCAGTGTTGTAAATGCCCTTTCGGAATGGTTAGAGGTCGTCATCAAAAGGGATGGATCTATTTTTCGTCAACGATTTGAAAAAGGGGGGCATCCTGTTACAGGCCTTGAAGTAATTGGTAAAACAAAAGAAACTGGAACGTTAGTGACATTTAAGCCTGATCCAGAAATTTTTTCCACAACTGTTTACTCTTATGACGTTTTAGCGGAGCGCTTACGTGAATCTGCTTTTTTATTAAAGGGATTAAAAATTGAGTTGGTTGATTTAAGAAATGATAAAGAAGAAGTGTTTCATTATGAAGATGGAATTAAGTCTTTTGTGAGTTTTTTAAATGAGGGTAAAGATACTTTACACGATGTCGTTTATTTTGAAGGTGAAAGCCAGGACATTGAAGTGGATTTTGCATTTCAATATTCAGGAAGTTATTCAGAAAATATTTTATCTTTTGTTAATAACGTTCGTACAAAAGATGGAGGAACGCATGAAACAGGGGCAAAAGCTGTTTTAACTCGTATCTTTAATGATTACGCGCGGCGTAATGGACTTTTAAAAGATAAAGATAAAAACTTAGAGGGGGCAGATATCCGAGAGGGGTTAGCTGCCATTGTTTCGGTAAGGATTCCGGAACGTTTATTGCAATTTGAAGGGCAGACAAAGGCGAAACTTGGAACCCCTGAGGCAAGATCAGCCGTTGATAATGTCATCTCTGAAAAGCTAACGTTTTTCTTTAATGAAAATGGGGCCGTTGCGACGCAATTAATCAAAAAGGCGGTTAAAGCTGCCCAAGTTCGGGAAGCGGCACGTAAAGCACGTGAAGATGCACGTAGTGGAAAGACAAAAAAGAAAAAAGAGACCAACTTATCTGGAAAATTAACACCTGCACAGACGAAAAACCCTCAAAAGAATGAGTTATTCTTAGTTGAGGGGGATTCAGCAGGAGGTTCTGCAAAGCTTGGGCGTAATCGAGCGTTCCAAGCAATTTTGCCGCTCCGTGGAAAAGTTATTAATACAGAAAAGGCGAAAATGGAAGACATTTTCAAAAATGAAGAAATTAATACGATGATTTATACCATCGGTGCAGGAGTAGGTGCTAACTTTGAGTTAAGCGATGTGAATTATGATAAAATTATTATTATGACGGATGCTGATACGGATGGAGCGCATATTCAAGTTTTATTATTAACATTTTTCTTCCGATACATGAAAGACCTAGTAGTGGCAGGAAAGGTTTATATCGCCTTACCGCCGCTTTATAAAGTTTCTAAAGGTCAAGGAAAAAAACAAGTAGTTGAATATGCATGGACAGATGAAGAATTAAGCTCGGTTATTGCAAAGGTTGGAAAAGGTTATACCCTACAACGCTATAAAGGTCTTGGTGAGATGAATGCTGATCAATTATGGGATACAACAATGAATCCAGAGACTAGAACCTTAATTCAGGTAACGATTGATGATGCAGCAGATGCCGATCATCGTGTAACAACATTGATGGGTGATAAAGTCGAGCCACGCCGTGAATGGATTGAGCAAAATGTTGACTTTACCATGGAAGATGATTATGACATAGAGAGGGTGTAATTTATGAATAAATCGACTCAGGAGCGTGTGCAACAGATGCGCCTAGAGGATATCATGGGTGATCGCTTTGGACGTTACTCAAAATATATTATTCAAGATCGAGCATTACCCGATGTCCGAGATGGATTAAAGCCAGTTCAACGGCGAATTTTATATGCCATGTATAAGGACGGAAATACTTTTGAAAGACCATTTCGTAAATCTGCAAAAACTGTAGGTAATGTTATTGGTAACTATCATCCTCACGGGGACTCTTCTGTTTATGATGCGATGGTTCGTCTTTCGCAAGATTGGAAGCTTCGTGAACCGCTCGTGCAAATGCATGGAAATAACGGGAGTATCGATGGCGATCCGGCAGCAGCGATGCGTTATACGGAGGCTAGGTTATCGGCTATTTCTGGGTTATTGTTAAAAGATATTGATAAAAACTTAGTGGATTTTATTCCAAACTTTGATGATTCGATGACGGAACCCACCGTTTTACCAGCCTTTTTCCCTAATTTATTAGTGAATGGGGCAACTGGAATTTCTGCGGGGTATGCGACAGATATCCCGCCTCATCATTTAGGAGAAATTATCAATGCTGTTATTTACCGAATGAATCATAAGCAGTGTACTCTTGATGATATTTTAACATTCGTTCAAGGACCCGATTTCCCAACAGGTGCGATTATTCAAGGGGAACGTGAGATTAAAAAAGCTTACACAACTGGGAAGGGAAGAATTGTTATCCGCTCTAAAACGGAGATTGAACCGATCCGCGGAGGACGGGAACAAATTGTGGTGACGGAAATTCCTTACGAGGTTAATAAAGCTAATTTAGTTAAGAAAATAGATGATTTACGAATCGATAAAAAAGTGGATGGAATTATGGAGGTACGTGATGAAACGGACCGTAATGGATTGCGTGTCGTCATTGAATTGAAAAAAGATGTTCGATCAGATCTCGTTCTAAACTACCTCTTTAAAAATACTGACTTACAGATTTCATATAATATAAATATGGTCGCTATTCATAATAAGCGACCCGTGTTGATGGGGCTCATGGAGTTAATTGATGCCTATATTCAACACCAAAAAGAGGTTGTGACCAATCGTTCTAATTTTGATCTTAAACGGGCGAGAGAACGTCAACATATCGTAGAAGGTTTAATCAAAATGGTCTCTGTTTTAGATGAAGTTGTTCATCTGATTCGTCAGTCTAAGGATAAAGCAGATGCTAAGCGTAATTTAATTGAGACTTTTGCCTTTAGTGAGCGTCAGGCCGAGGCGATTGTCATGCTCCAACTTTATCGTTTAACGAATACGGATGTGACGGCGCTTGAACGGGAGAATCATGAGTTGACGCAAAGAATTGAAGAATTACTTGCGATATTAAGTAGTGAGACGAGATTACTCCATGTCATTCAAGAAGAACTAGCACAAGTCAGAGATCAGTTCGAAACACCTCGTCGTAGCGTGATTGAAAAGCATATCCAAGAAATTAAAATTGATGAAACAGATATGATTCTTAAAGAAGATGTGATGGTCGCTATTACGAAAGATGGGTATGTTAAACGAACAACGCTTCGTTCCTATAATGCGACGAAATCTGATGTGCAGGCGATGAAAGAAGGGGACGAGTTAGTTGCGAAGTTCCAACTAGATACGCTGCAAACGATTTTGATGTTTACGAATCGGGGAAGTTTCATTTATTTACCGGTGTTTAAATTGCCTGAATTTAAATGGAAAGATATTGGGCAACATATTTCTAATCTTGTGACGATGGATTCAGAAGAGAAAATTATTGCTGTTTATCCGATAACGAATTTTAAAACAGAGGAATATTTCTTCTTTACAACCGCGAGTGGAATGATTAAGAAAACGCGTTTAAGTGATTTTGAAGTGTCGCGTTATCATCGAGCAATGGTGGCGATGTCGGTGAAAGAAGATGATGAATTAATTTCTGTTATTCGTGCAAGCTTCATGAATGATGTCGTGATGGTGACTAAAAAAGGATACCTCTTGAAGTTTAGCGATACAGAACTTACACCGACGGGGCTTAAAGCGATGGGGGTAAAAGGAATTCTGTTAGGAAAAGAAGACCAACTGGTTAAAGTGCTTTTAACTGCTGTTAATGATGAATTGTTATTATTAACTCAGCGAGGAAATGTAAAGAAATTAAAGGTGAAAGACATTGCGCTATCTTCAAGAAATAAAAAAGGTTGCTTAGGAATTAAGGCTCTGAAATCAAACCCGCATTATTTTGTAGATTGTATTAAGGTCGTTCCTAACCAAGAGATTTCGATTTTAACCATTGATGGTGTTATAAAATTAAAGACGGCTTTTAAAGCGGTAGATTTGAATTCAGTGGGAACGAATATGGTAGATTCTCCTGTTCTTCGGTTTATTGTGGATGAAGTAGAATAAAAAGCGATTCCTTTTAGGAATCGTTTTTTATTTTACACATAGGATGGTAATAGGATAAATGAAAAGTTGATGGCCTAAAAGTTTTAGAAATTTATTCATATTTATTCACGTCGTTTCATAAAATCCTATGAGTATACGAACAGTTAAAAAGAAAAATGATGGTGATAAAATGGAAATGGTTAATAAGGTTGAATCGTTAATCTTTAAGCAGGCGTTAAACTATCCTCTTATTCAACTCATTAAGAATAAAACCGTCATTGTTAATGATCATTGTACGGTAGAGAACTTTACGGAGACGTCTTGTATTTTAAGAACCCCGGACAATCAATACATTATTTCAGGGGAAAATCTACGAATTAAGGAGTATGGCGATTTGGTTATTCGCATTGAAAGTGATCGAATAAAAAAAATAGAAATAGTCGGTGATAAAGATGAATAACAATTGGTTAGGAATATTTATAGCCAAAGTACAGATTTTAGTTCCTGATATGACAGAAGTAAATCAACTTAGGCGCCAAAATGTCAAGCTTTATGGAGTTAAAAAGAAAAACGATGGGTATCTAGTGACGATTCGGAAAGATATAGCCAAACAATTGGAAATGCAGTATCCGATTGTCAGGGAGATATCCATTTATCCCTCTGTTTTAAAGATCATTGTTCCTCTAGTGGTGTTAGTATTTATCCTCATGTTCTTAATGGATAAATACACCATTGGTTATCGAATTGAGGGGAATTTGAATCAACAAGAGACAGAGGAATTGCAAACATTACTTGCTCCGTACTTTAAGCAGATTGGACCTTTGGCATTTTTAACGAGTGACATTGAGACAATTGAGGAAGAGTTATTGGAGCATTATAATGAGTATGTCTGGATTAATATTTACCGTAAAGGAACAGATGTTGTGTTTGAAGTTTACAATACTCCGGTAGAGGAGCGGGAAGATTTAGACACCTATTCTGATACCCTTTATGCTAAACGTTCGGGTGTTATCCGAGATTATAAGGTTTCGAGTTGTCGGGTGTTAGTTGAACAAAATCAGCTGGTGAAGGAAGGAGACCCGTTAGTCACTTGTTACGTTGAGCAGCCGTATACGACAGAAATCATTCCAATTGAGAATACGGCAAAGGGGGAGGTATTTGCGGATACTTGGTACGAGGCAACAGTTACGGCTGAAAAGGTGGATGTGCAAGAAGGCTTTACTGCCAATAAGCAAACAGCCTATTTGCTTCATGTCGGGGGGCTAGAATTAAAATTTCCAACAAAAGAAGTTAGTTATGAAAAATATGAAGAAGTGAAGAAATCATATAATCCATTCTTTTTTCTAAAAAAATCACCCCTTTATTTAGAAAAAATACAATATTATGAAAAAAGTGATATAATGAGAGTAAATACTTCTGAGGAATTAAAGGAAAATCTTCTGACGATTATCAAAAATAAATATAAAGAAGAAACTGATGATGAGTTTATCATCAAGAATTTGGAGATAATATCAGAGGAAGAGACAGAGACACAGTTTATTTTTAAGTGTCACTTGACAGTATACGAAAATATTGCATATTAGAGGAGCTGAATTATGAGTAAAGACCCTATTAAAATGCCTGCAGTGTTCGAAACTATTGATGAAACCATCTCAGTTGTTGGTCATCATGATAAACATTTGAAAATTTTTGAGGATTACTACAACGTTGAGATTTCTTTACGTGGTGATCAACTCTACCTATTTGGTGATGAGAAAAAGGCAGCGATTATCCGGGAAGTATTAATCGCACTTGTTGATTTACACCGTAAGGGAAAAGAAATTACAGAGCGCGATGTGTTGTATGCAATTAAAATGAATGAACAACATCGTTTAGGTGATTTAGAGTCACTCTTTGATGAACGATATAAAATTATTAAAACGGTTCAAGGGAAAATGATTTATGCGAAAACATTTAACCAAAAGGATTATTATCGCAAAATTCAAGATAATGATTTAGTATTTGGAATTGGACCAGCAGGAACCGGAAAAACTTATTTAGCGGTTGTGATTGGAGTCGCACTGCTTAAGAAAAATATTGTTCGTAAAATTATTTTGACGCGTCCGGTAGTAGAAGCGGGGGAAAATCTCGGATTCTTACCGGGTGACTTAAAAGAGAAGGTCGATCCATATTTACGACCACTATATGACGCTCTATATGACGTATTAGGTTTAGAGCAAACTGAAAAAATGATTGAGCGCGGAATTATTGAGATTGCACCGCTTGCCTATATGCGTGGGCGAACTTTAGAAGACGCGTATATTATTCTAGATGAAGCACAAAATACAACCAAGCAACAAATGAAGATGTTCTTAACACGTCTTGGGTTTAACTCGAAAATGGTTGTTACGGGTGATGAAACACAAATTGACTTGCCTAAACCTGTTAAATCTGGGTTAAAACATGCGAAGGAAATTTTATCAGGTGTTAAAGGAATTGAGTTTGTTCAATTTGAAACAGTGGATGTTGTCCGTCATACACTTGTGCAAAAAATTATTGAAAGTTATGAGTCTTCAGGTGAATAAAAAGGAGTAAAAAAATGGCAATAGATATTCAATTTTATAATCAAACAGAAGAAATAGTCGATGCATATGAAATCATGATTGCAACAGTAGTCGAAGAAACCATTAGACAAGAAAAATTAGATCAAGAGACATTAGAGTGCAGTTTTATCTTTGTTGATAATGAGCAAATCCGTGAAATTAATGCGAATTATAGAAATAAAGATGCTGTAACAGATGTTATTACTTTTGCCATTGAAGATGAGATGCCTGGAGAAATAAAAATTCAAGGGGTACCCATGCCAAGAATGCTAGGTGATGTATTTATTTCATTACCACGAACGCGTGAACAGGCCGAACGTTATGGGCATTCATTTGAACGGGAATTAAGTTTTCTTGCCGTGCATGGGTGCCTTCACCTCCTTGGGTACGATCATTTAGAGCCTGAGGAAGAGAAAATCATGTTTGGTAAACAGGAGGATGTTTTAAATGCGCTCGGAATTCAACGCTAAAGAGGAGCATTCCGTTCGTGCCGTTTTAAAATCTTTTCGGCCTGCCATTCGTGGTATCTTGACATCATCTGCAATAGGGCGTAATATAAAGGTTCACTATATAGCAGCGGTTGCTGCTATTATTGGTGGCCTTTATTTTGATATTACTAAGATGGAATTTTTAATCCTCTTAGTCGTCATCATGCAGGTCATTTGTCTTGAAATGGTCAATACAGCGATTGAAAAGACGGTGGACTTAGTGACGGATGATTATCATATTTATGCTAAAATTGCGAAGGATGTGGCTGCAGGAG
Source organism: Turicibacter sp. UBA7094 (assembly GCA_002493395.1). Lineage (GTDB taxonomy): Bacteria > Bacillota_I > Bacilli_A > MOL361 > Turicibacteraceae > Turicibacter. The sequence goes on from DKYS01000030.1 coordinate 8,634, forward strand.
CAGTGTTGATGGCAGCCATTTTTTCGGTAATTATCGGAGGAATTATTTTTTTCCCGTATCTATTAAAATTGTAGGTGAATGTATTATGACAGAAATGTACGCAGATTTAATCAAAGCAGCAAAAGAGGCTCATCAAAATGCATATGCCCCTTACTCAAAATTTCCTGTAGGGGCCGCTTTAAAACTAAGGGATGGAAATATTATTAATGGGGCGAATGTGGAGAATGCTTCGTTTGGTCTAACGAACTGTGCGGAACGTTCGGCATTATTCGCTGCTTTTACTAAGGGGTATCGCCGTGAGGATATTGAGGCTATTGCCGTTGTCGCTAATACGGATCGTCCGATTTCACCTTGTGGAGCTTGCCGTCAAGTCATTAGTGAATTGATGCCAGCAGATGCACCTGTTATTTTATTAAGTAATAAAGATGAAATAAAAGTTTATCGAGTTTTTGAATTACTACCTTATTCATTTAAAGCGGAGGACCTATAATGACGAATGAAGTATTTAAATCCGGATTTGTATCGATTATTGGACGCCCAAATGTCGGAAAATCAACATTTTTGAATCAAGTTTTAGGGAAAAAAATTGCGATTATGAGCGATAAACCCCAAACCACACGAAATAAAATTCAAGGGGTTATTACGGATAAGGATTCTCAAACTATCTTTATCGATACGCCGGGGATTCACAAACCTAAACATGAACTAGGGAAATTTATGACTGATTTAGCCATTGGAACATTAAATGAAGTAGATGCTGTCATGTTTATGGTGAATGCGACAGAAAAGTTAGGTCGAGGTGACCAGTTCATTTTAGAACATTTAAAATCAGTCAAACAGCCAGTCTTCTTAGTTATTAATAAGATTGATTTGATTACGAAAGAAGAATTATTAAACGTCATTGCAACATTCCGTGACCAACACGAATTTGCTGGAATTATTCCTATCTCAGCGATGACAGGAGAGAATATTGATACATTACTGTCTGTTATTAAAGAGGAGTTACCTGAAGGACCGCAATTCTATCCTTCTGATTACATTACAGATCATCCTGAACGTTTCATTATTTCTGAGTTGATTCGTGAGAAAGTCCTTCATTTAACCCACGAGGAAGTGCCACATTCTGTTGCTGTTGTAATCGATAAGATTGAAAAGGTAGAGGGTAAAAACGTGATTGATGTGATGGCAACGATCGTGGTGGAACGTCCGTCTCAAAAAGGAATTTTAATTGGTAAAGGCGGAAAGATGTTGAAGGATATTGGAACACTTGCTCGAAAAGATATCGTTAAACTTTTAGGAACAAAAATTTATCTTGAATTATGGGTGAAGGTTCAAAAGGATTGGCGCAATAAAAAACTATACTTAAATGACTTTGGTTATAGCGAAAAAGAATATTAATTCGACTGATTAAGACAAAAAAAGGGATTAATTTTTCATAAATTTTAGATGATGGGATATACTAAGACTAGGGGCTAAAAATAATAGCGTAGCTAGTAAGAAGGGATTATACATGAATAGTCTAGAATGGGAAGTCTTTAAACGTACAGGAAAAATTGATCACTATTTGTTAATGAAAGAATCAGAAGAATTAGCAATAGGAGACTTAACGACTGAGTTCTCAGAAGAGATTGCTGATGTGAAACCTGCTAAAGTTACAGAGGAGGAGTAACGTGGCACTTGATGTAGAAGGGATTATATTAAAAAGTTTTAACTACGGTGAACATCATAAGATTGTAAAGGTTTTAACTGAGCAAAAAGGGGTTATTGGCGTTTTTGTTCAAAACGCCAATAAAGTGAATACAAAGAAAAGTGCACTCGTTCAACCATTAACGTGTGCACGTTTTAATTTGAACCCTTCTCATAATGCTAACAGTGACCTTTACTATGCTTATAGTGGAGAGGTCGTAGAGTATTATTTGAATTTAAAACTGGATTATGAAAATGTCGCCTATTTTTATTGCATGATAGAGTTGGTGTTAAAAGGAATGGAGGATGAGCAATTTAGCGCTTATGTCTATCGGATGCTTAAAAATTTTTTAGATGCCGCTGAAAATGGATATTGTTCTTATTTATTGAGTCTTATTTTTCAATTGAAAATGCTAGCGGTTATCGGGATTGCTCCTGTAATAGACCATTGTGCTGTTTGTAAAGGAACAGAAAACATTTTAACACTCAGTGTCCGACAAGGTGGACTTGTCTGCGCAAATTGTTATCAGCAGGTCGAGCCTATTTTAATAGACGCTCCGTTAATCCCTATTGTTCGGGCGCTTTATAAAATAGACGTGGAAGATTTACCTGAAATAGAATTAGAAGAAGAGCTCTTAAAACCCATCGAGCAGTTTTTAGATGCGTATTACGATGCTTATGCCGGGTTTAAGTTGCAGACAAAAAAATTTATAAATAATCTTTAAAGAGGGGCGAAATACCCTTTTTTAAATTTATAATGAAAGAATGAGGAAGTTGGGTTTGACTTTCATGATGTCTATGAGATAGGAAGAAAGAGAGGGGCTATTTTATAAAAAAATGCAATAAATTTTTTTGTAAATGTGTAGTCATTCGTTGAAAATATCGTCTTTTTAGTGTCGTTTTTAGTATTTTTCTCTATTGTCAATCAGGTTTTGATGTAATATAATAGAAGTAGTATAATGCAATATTTGTGTGAAGACGAAGAATAGTATTTTAGAAATGATTGAATGGTAGCGAGCCTGGGGCGGTGTGAGCCGGGTTTCAATTTCTTTAGGAAGGGCCTTCTGAGCACAGTTAATAAAGTGGTAAAATCATTGGATTTTGCAAGTAGGGTGGAACCGCGGGAAAAACTCTCGTCCCTATGCTCAGGGCATAGGTATGGGAGTTTTTATTTTCTCTACGCTTATGGAAACCTGAATTTTTATTAAAAAAGGAGCGATAAAATGAGTCAAGTAACAATGGAAAAAATCGTGAACATGTGTAAGACACAAGGATTTGTTTACCAGGGAAGTGAAATCTATGGTGGGTTAGCTAACACGTGGGATTATGGACCGTTAGGCGTTGAACTTAAAAATAACGTAAAAAAAGCTTGGTGGAAAAAGTTCATTCAGGAATCTCCGTATAATGTAGGGTTAGATAGCGCCATTTTAATGAATCCACAAACATGGGTAGCATCAGGACACGTTGGTGGTTTTAGTGATCCGTTAATGGATTGTAAAGCTTGTAAAAGTCGTCACCGTGCAGATAAATTAATCGAAGATCATGGGGATGATATCGTCGCTGATGGATGGTCAGAAGAGCAGATGATGAATTATATTCGTGAGCATCAAATCGCATGTCCAAATTGTGGGGCTCATGATTTTACTGATATTCGCCAGTTTGAATTAATGTTCAAAACACATATGGGAGTAGTTTCAGACGAGAAATCAGCTGTATATTTACGTCCGGAAACAGCACAAGGAATTTTTGTTAACTTTAAGAACGTGCAACGTACCACTCGTAAAAAAATTCCGTTTGGAATTGGGCAAATAGGAAAATCATTCCGTAATGAAATTACACCAGGAAATTTCACTTTCCGTACGCGTGAGTTTGAACAAATGGAATTAGAATTTTTCTGTAAACCAGGTGAAGATGGACAATGGTATGAGTTTTGGAAAAAATACTGCTGGAATTGGTTAGTGAATTTAGGGATGAACCCAGAACATATTCGTCAACGCGAGCATTCACAAGAGGAGTTAAGTCACTATAGTAATGGAACTTCAGATATCGAATATCGTTTCCCATTTGGTTGGGGTGAGTTATGGGGAGTTGCGAACCGTACAGACTTCGATTTAAAAGCACATATGAAAGAGTCAGGGGTTAGCTTTGAATACCAAGATCCAACAACAAATGAAAAATATGTTCCATATTGTATTGAACCATCAGTTGGAGCTGACCGTGTAACACTTGCTTTCTTAATTGACGCGTATCAAGAAGAAACATTAGAAAATGGAGAAACACGCGAAGTGTTAAAATTCCACCCTGCATTAGCCCCATATAAGGTAGCTGTTTTACCATTAGTTAAGAAGTTAAATGAGCAAGCCTTAGAGGTGTTCTCAACATTAGCTCAACATATGATGGTTGATTACGATGAAGCGGGGACAATTGGTAAACGTTATAGACGTCAAGATGCGATTGGAACGCCATACTGTGTGACATTTGATTATGATTCATTAGAAGATAAAAAGGTAACCGTTCGTCATCGTGATACGATGGAACAAGAGCGCGTGGCGATTGATGAATTAGTTGACTATTTAGTAGCAAAAATTCAATTTTAATAGCAGCTACTTTTTAGGTAAAGATAAATACGATTAGGAAGAGGGTGAACGTGATGGGAAGGAATAAAATTCCTCAAGCATTATTTGATGAAGTGATAGCAAAAAGTGATATTGTAGATGTCATTGGTGATTACGTGCAATTAAGTAAGGCGGGTAAGAACTACAAGGGACTCTGTCCTTTCCATGGCGAAAACACCCCTTCCTTTGTTGTATCACCGGATAAAGGAATTTATAAGTGCTTTGGCTGTGGTGAAGGGGGTAATGTTGTTTCCTTTGTTTCTTCAATTGAGGCTGTTTCGTACCCTCAGGCCATTTTAACATTGGCTAAACGAGCAGGAATTGAGACAGATATTGTTCTGCCCTCAGATTCAAATGCAAAGGAGACTCAGTTTAAAAACGAGTTTGATGTTTTAGAGTTTTCTAAAGGGTTTTATCATTACTATTTAAATCATACAAAAGAAGGAAAAAATGCTTTATCTTATTTACAAGAACGAGGGATTGATAGCGAAACGATTGAAACGTTTGGGATTGGACTGGCTCCTTCTTATTCAGATGCGTTAGTGAAAACATTGACTAATAATAAGTATCCATTAGAAATCGCCATGCAGGTTGGTTTACTGAATGAGCACAATGGTCATTATTATGATCGATTTAAATCGAGAATTATGTTTCCTATTTCGGATAAAGTCGGGCATATTGTTGGATTTAGTGGACGTGTTTTTCACGATGATGAGACGCATTTAGGGAAATACGTGAATTCACCAGAGTCGCCTATTTTTCAAAAGGGTAAACTGATCTATCATTTAAACGAGGCTAAACGAGCGATTCGAAGACAGAATCGAGTCTTATTATTTGAAGGATTTTTAGATGTCATTTCTGCGGTTAGAGCGGGATTCGATGAGTCTGTGGCTACCATGGGAACTGCTTTAACAGAAGATCATGGGCGGGAATTACGTCGACTAACAGACCGAGTAGTGATTTGTTTTGACGGAGATAAAGCAGGATTAGCAGCGGCGAATAAAGCAATTCCTATTTTGATGGCACAAAACTTTTCGGTAAGTGTCGTTGAGTTTCCTAATAATATGGATCCAGATGAATTTATTAAGCATTACGGGAGTGAGGCCTTTTCTAAACTAATCAATCAAGCGATTCCGGCTATTGATTATCAATACTTATTTATTAAACGTCAATTTAATTTAGAATTTGTAAGCCATCAGGAACAATTTAAACGCCAAATTTATCATTTTGCTTATACTTTACAAAGTGCCACACTAAAAGAGTTAATTTTAAAGAAACTCGCTCATGATATTTCAATTGGTGAACAAAGTATTTTTCAGGAGTTTAATCATAGTAGTAAAAGTCAAGTGTATAAAAATGTCAATATTAACAACAATAAAAACGAAAACGTACAAATACTTTCAAAACAAGTACGAGATACTAAATATGAACGGTCTGAAAAAATGTTAATTCACTACATGTTAAAAGAGCGACGTGTCGCCTTAAAGGTAGAAAAAGAGCTAAATGGATATTTAAACGATTCTACGCGTCGAAATATTGTGTTATATATTCTTGATTATTACACGACGCATGAAACGATGAATTTACAATATTTTTTAAATTGGATTGATGAAGATTTAGTCAAGCCGATAACAGATATTATTTTTGAATGTGAATCTTTACCTCCTCTTGGAGATGATGAAGTGATTAACGACTTAATTTCTGTTATTAAAGAATATGTTTATAGAGTACAGATAGAACAATTAAAAAAACAAATTAGCGAAGCAACATTAGATCACCAAAAGTTAGAATTGCTAGGTAAAGTGAATCAACTCAAACAGCAGTTTGAGAAGTAGAAGGAGTGGTTTTATGTCAAATCCGGTACTTGACGAAAGAAAAATACTAGAAATTAATAATCGGCTGATTAAACTAGGTAAAAAGCGCGGGTATTTAACTTATGATGAAATTAATAACGATTTTGCTCAAGTTCAATTAGATCCTGAAATGATTAGTTCATTTTTAGATTTATACGACTCTGAGGGAATTGATATTGTTAAATCAGAAAAGGTATCAGAACCGAAAGTTGTGAAGGTGAAATCTGAAGAGATAGAAGAAACACCATCCTTAATTTTACCAGAATTTAATTCAGAAGAAGATGAGGAAGAAAACATTCCCGCTGATTTTAATGCAGAAGAAGAAGTGGACTTAGAAGAAAAGTTTGATGATTTTGAGTTTACCTCTCAATTCAAAATTAATGATCCTGTTCGTATGTATTTAAAAGAAATTGGTCGTGTGGAATTATTATCGAGCCAAGAGGAAATCGGATTTGCTAAAAAAATTGAGTGTGGAGATATTTCATCAGAAATCTTAGAGATTCGACGTTTAGGTCAAGACATTCCTTCTGAATTATTAGAGCGTATCGATACGTTAATTAAAAATGCGGGCGAAGCAAATGATGGAAATGAATATTTGATTGGAATTACCGATTTAACAGATGAACAAGCGCGCCGTGTCATTCAAGAAGGCGAATATGCTAAAAAACGTCTAGTTGAGGCGAACTTGCGATTAGTTGTTAGTATTGCAAAACGACATGTAGGGCGTGGAATGCTATTTTTAGACTTAATCCAAGAAGGAAATATGGGACTTATTAAGGCCGTTGAAAAGTTTGACTATCGAAAAGGATTTAAGTTCTCAACTTATGCGACATGGTGGATTCGTCAAGCCATTACGCGTGCGATTGCGGATCAGGCGCGTACGATTCGAATTCCTGTTCATATGGTGGAAACAATTAATAAACTTGTGCGTATTCAACGTCAACTTGTTCAAGAGTTAGGACGTGAGCCACTCCCTGAAGAGATTTCAGAAAAGATGGGCATTTCCCCGGAAAAAGTTCGCGAAATTTTAAAAATTTCTCAAGAGCCAGTTTCATTAGAATCGCCAGTGGGTGAAGAAGATGATTCACATTTAGGGGATTTTATCCCGGATGCAGATGCATTATCACCATCTGAATTTGCCTCTAATGAAATGCTCAAAAAAGAGTTAGACGATGTATTAGAAACGTTAACTGATCGTGAAGAGCGCGTTTTACGTCTTCGCTTTGGACTAGAAGATGGGCGTACACGAACACTTGAAGAAGTCGGGAAAGAATTTGGGGTTACACGTGAGCGTATTCGCCAGATTGAGGCAAAAGCATTACGAAAATTACGCCATCCTTCTCGTAGTCGTCGCCTAAAAGATTTTATGGAAGAATAGGATTAGAAAATATGAATTGCGAGTTATCGTTAAGGTTACAAACTTGTTTAGATGCACTTCAACCGTTACAAACCATTGCTGACATTGGGACTGATCACGCGTATTTACCTTGTGCAGGTGTTTTAAAAGGGCAATTTAAAAAAGCCATTGCAGCGGATGTGGGAATCGGCCCCTTAGAGGCTGCGAAAACAACGATTTCTAAGTATCAATTAGAATCAATGATCGAACCCCGCTTAGGATCAGGGCTAACGGTTTTAAAACCGTCAGAGGTAGAAGGTGTTGTGATTGCCGGAATGGGCGGAAAGTTGATTGCATCGATTTTGGAAGCCGATGTGAAATTATCACAATCCTTTCAACGCCTTGTGTTACAGCCTAATTTAGATGCAAATATTTTACGTACCTTTTTAATGAAAAATCAATTTGAAATTATTGATGAAAAGATAGTATACGATGAAAAAAAGTTTTATGAGGTTATCGTTGCTCGATGGACACGGGAACCGATTCATTATAATGAATTAGATATTGAGTTTGGTCCTATTTTAAGACGCTTGCCATCGTGTGATGTTTTTCAAGAAAAATGGCAAAAAGAGTTTAATAAAAATGAAGAGATTATTAAACAACTGCCAATTAACCATCATCGGATTAAAACATTAAATAATCGTCAATCACTCTTAAAAGAGGTGTTAAAGAATGAATCTTAGTATTAGTGCAGTGATTAAAAAACTCGAAGAGTGGTTTCCTAAGCAATTAGCTTATGATAAAGATCCGATTGGATTACATATTGGAAATGTCAATCGTCCGTTAACTAAAGTTTTAGTCACGTTAGATGTGACACAACGTGTGGTTGAAGAGGCAATTGATAAAGGGGCTAATTTAATTGTAGCGCATCATCCTTTTATTTATCGTCCATTGACCGCTATCAATACGAATACGCCTAAAGGAAAAGTCGTAGAGTTATGTCTTAAGCACGATATTTGTGTTTATTGCATGCATACGAATTTTGATATCGCCGATAATGGGATGAATGATTGTCTTTCTCAAGCATTAGGTCTCGTTAATATCAAACCGCTTATTCCAACGAAACGAGAAGAATATTCGAAACTCATCGTTTATGTCCCTGTGACTCATGCTGATGAAATTCGTCAAGCGATGGGAGATTTAGGGGTAGGAAAAATCGGAGACTACTCGCACTGTACCTTTACGACTGAGGGAACTGGGACATTTAAACCATTGGTAAATAGCCGTCCTTTTATTGGAGAAGTGGGGCAAATAGAATCGGTTCATGAGGTAAAGATAGAGGGCGTTATCCCAACTAGCCACCTTCAAAACGTCCTTAATAAAATAAAGGAGATTCATCCGTATGAGGAGATGGCTTACGATGTTTATGCGTTACAATTAGAGATGCCTGGAGCACAGTATGGGCTTGGACGTATTGGTGAAGTCGCTGAGTCGCTTGAGGCGGTAGAGTACATTAAACACGTGAAAAAGTCTTTAAATGTTGCACATGCTCGTTTTGTGGGGAAATTAAATAAAAAGATAAAAACTGTTGCTGTTATTGGTGGGAGCGGAAGTAGTTATTTTGGTCCCGTTAAAGCACAGAAAGCCGATTTATTTATTACGGGTGATGTCGGATTTCATGAGGCTCAAGATGCTTATGATATGGGGTTAAATGTCTTAGATGTTGGCCATCATGCGGAGTGTATCATGAAAAATCATGTGGCAAATCTTTTAAATAATTGGGTAGCAAATATCGCACTGGATTCAAAAATTAGTACCGAACCATTCCAATTTGTTTAATGAAATTGAGCCTAACGGTTATAAATGATTGTACATTTATGGCGAAAAAGATATAATAGAAGTAACTAAAAATAAAAAAGCGTTGAAAAAGGAGCAGTAAAGAGGAATTGACTATTTAGGGAGAAAGTGTCTTAGACTGAAAACACTTTTATAGATAAACTCTTGAATTCACCTTTTGAGTGGTGCTAATCCCATCCGGTTTAAACCGTTATCGTTGATGAAGTGACTAAGAATAATTTAGCTTAGTAATAAAGGTGGTACCGCGTGTGAAACGTCCTTTTTTAGGACGTTTTTTTATTTTGAAAGAATGAAGATGGAGGAATTAAGATGCTAGATCGATTAAAAGAATTGCAAGTCGAAGCTTTATCGGAAGTTGAACAAACGACGGACTTAAAAGAACTAAATAATCTTCGTGTCAAGTATTTAGGTAAAAAAGGTCCTATTCAAGAAGTCATGAAAAACATGAAAGATATGGCGCCGGAAGAACGTAAAAGTGCGGGTCAGGTCTCAAACGAGGTGAAGTCTGCCATTTCTCAAGCGATTGAAACTAAAAAGGTAGAACTTGAAGAATTAGCAATCGCTAAGCAATTAGCAAGTGAAACAATCGATGTGACGCTTCCAGGACGTACAACGTCTATTGGAGTCGTGCACCCTTTACAGGCGGTTACTAATGAAGTTGAAGCTTTATTTATTTCAATGGGCTATACCGTAGAAGAAGGACCAGAAGTTGAATGGGATCATTATAACTTTGAATTATTAAACTTACCGAAAGGGCATCCAGCACGCGATATGCAAGACTCTTTTTATATTACAGAGGAGTCATTACTTCGTACCCATACATCGCCCGTTCAAGCACGCGTATTAGAAGCAGCAAAAGGAAAAGGGCCGATTAAAATTATTTGTCCGGGGAAAGTTTATCGACGCGATGACGATGACGCAACACACTCACACCAATTTACACAAATTGAAGGATTAGTGGTGGATACAGATATTACAATGGCGGATTTAAAAGGAACACTTTTAGAATTAGCACGCAAGATGTTTGGTGAAGATCGCGAAATTCGTTTACGTCCATCATTTTTCCCATTTACAGAGCCTTCAGTAGAGGTTGATGTTACATGTTCTAAATGTTCAGGAAGCGGATGCAATATTTGTAAAGGAACGGGATGGATTGAAATTCTAGGAGCGGGAATGGTTCATCCAAATGTTTTAGAAATGTCAGGCTTTGATTCTAAGAAATATCAAGGATTTGCTTTCGGAATTGGGGCAGAACGTATTGCTATGCTGAAGTACGGAATTGAAGATATTCGTAACTTCTATATTAATGATTTAAGATTTATCAATCAATTTAAATAAGATAAAAGTGGGAGGCTATTTACATGTTAGTTTCGGTGAATTGGTTAAGCCAGTACGTTGATTTAAGTGATATTGATCCAAAAGAATTAGCAGATAAAATTACGCGTACGGGAATTGAAGTGGAGTCAGTTAATGTTTTATCGACAGCCACAAACGTCGTTATTGGTTATGTAGAGGAGCGTGTTCAACACCCGAATGCAGATAAATTATCTGTTTGCCAAGTGAATGTTGGTGGTGAAGAAGGGACTGTTCAAATTGTCTGCGGGGCAAAAAATATTGCGGCAGGGCAAAAAATTATCGTTGCTAAACCAGGAGCAGTTTTACCAGGGAATTTTAAAATTAAAAAGTCAAAGTTACGCGGTGAAGCGTCAAATGGAATGTGTTGTTCATTAAAGGAATTAGGAATTGAACAAAAATTAGTACCGCATGCTTATGCAGATGGAATTTTTGTTTGTGCAGACGATGCACCGATTGGAATGGACGCATTAGAATATTTAAAGTTTCATGATACAGTCATTGAATTAGGATTAACACCGAATCGTATGGATTGTTTATCTATGTATGGTGTCGCTTATGAAGTTGCTGCTATTTTATCACGTGATGTTCGTCTTGACGCTGTAAAGGTGCCAGAGGTAAAAGAGTCAGCTCATGAATTAATTAAAGTAAACTCTATGACAAAGAAAGCTCCTCGCTATTTATCACGCGTCGTGAAAAATGTTGAGATTAAAGAATCACCTCAATGGTTACAAGCGCGTCTAATTGCGGCAGGAATGCGTCCTAAAAATAACGTCGTTGATATTACCAATTATGTCATGTTAGAAGTGGGACAACCTCTACATGCCTTTGATTATGATACGATTCCATCAAAAGAAATTGTCGTTCGCGAGGCAGTTTCAGGTGAAAAAATGACAACGCTTGATGGAATGGATCGTGAATTAGCCGAAGGTGATATTGTCATTACCGATGGGACTAAACCGATTGCAATTGCTGGTGTCATGGGAGGTGCTGAGACAGAAGTAACAGATGAGACTACAACTGTTTTATTAGAGTCAGCCTTATTTGACCGCTTAGCTGTACGTCAAACTTCAACACGTTTAGGATTACGTTCAGAATCATCGGCACGTTTTGAAAAGGGAATTGATCCAAACCGTACGGAACTAGCTCTTAATCGTGCGGCTCAGTTATTAGCAGAGTTAGCAAATGGCGAAGTGTGTGAAGGAATTGTAGCGTATGATGAATGGGTAACGGAGCCAATAACGATTGAAATTACGGTAGATAAGATTAATGCTGTTTTAGGAACAAGTATGACAAATGAAGAAGTAGCGAACATTTGGAAACGTCTAGCATTTGACTATGAATTAGATGAAAATATTTTTAAAGTAAACGTTCCTTCTCGCCGTTTAGACATTACGATTGTAGAAGATTTAATTGAAGAAGCTGGACGTCTTTACGGGTACGATAATATTCCAATGACACTTCCAGCCACTAAATTGAAAGGCGGATATTCCCCACTTCAATTACTTCGTCAGAAAGCTCATCAAACATTAATGGCATGCGGGTTAACACAGGTGATCACTTACTCTTTAACAAGTCTTAAAAAAGCTGACCAACTTTTATCGTTACCACAAAATAAAAAAGAACTTATTAAATTAGCGATGCCAATGAGTGAAGAACGCGCGTATTTACGTCAATCAACTATCCCTCAATTATTAGAGGTTGTGGCCTATAATAATGCACGTACGATTGAAAATGTTGCGATTTATGAAATCGGAAAAGTATACGCTAAAGAGGCTGACCATTATGTTGAGGAAACAAAAATTTCAGCTGCAATGACAGGAAATTTAGTTACAAATAAATGGCAATCAAAAGTTGAGAACGTTGATTTCTATATGGTGAAGGGCTACGTCGAGACGCTATTAACGGAGATGGGGCATTTAAATGTCACATATGTACCTGTTATTGCTGAGGAATATAAAGACTTCCACCCAGGACGTTCAGCCATGGTATATGTCAATGACGTCCAAGTAGGGGTTATCGGACAAATTCACCCAGAGTTACAACGAACACTTGATTTAAATGAGACGTATGTATTCGAATTATCACTTGATGTTTTATTTACATTAACGCCTTCAAAACCAAACTATAAGGCTGTACCTAAGCATCCTGGGATGACGCGCGATATTGCATTAGTTGTTGATCGCCATATTTTAGCGGGAGATTTAGTTCAAACCATTAAAAAGGCAGCGAATCAATTATTACAAAAAGTTGAAGTATTTGATATTTACGAAGGTAAAGGTGTTGAGGAAGGTAAGAAATCAGTTGCTATTTCACTTTACTATTTAGATGGTGAAAAGACGTTAACAGATGAAGATTTACAACCTGTTCACCAAAAGGTATTAAATGCTTTAATGAATGAACATTCAGCTGTTTTACGAGGTTAGTCGAAAAAAGGGACAAGGACATCTTGTCCCCTTTTTTACCTTATTTGTGATAAAAATTTAAAAAGAGTAATTATTCGCTATAATAGAATATAAACTATAATCATGAGGTGATAACATGACAAATGAAAATTTAACACAATTAAGAAATCGAATTGATGAAATTAACGATCAGTTGTTAGATTTATTAAATGAGCGAACAGAATTAGTGGAGGCCGTTGGTCGTGAAAAGGATAAACAAGGGTTAAAAAAATATGATCCGATTCGCGAACAACAAATCATTGAACAATTAAAGGAAAAAAATAAGGGGCCCCTTACAGATGAGATGCTTATCCATATTTTTAAAGAAATCTTTAAAGTAAGTGTCAAACTTCAAGAAGAAAAGAGTCATAAAAAGGGATTGCTCGTTTCACGTAAAAATAAAGTAGAAGATACGATTATTGACGTTGAAGGAGACGCTATTGGAAACGGTGAACCAACGTTTATCTTTGGTCCTTGTAGCGTGGAATCGAAAGAGCAGATGGAGCGGGTTGCACAAAACTTAGCTGCTAAAGGTTTAAAGTATATTCGTGGGGGTGCTTTTAAACCACGTACTTCACCTTATGATTTTCAAGGACTTGGTGTTGAAGGATTAAAGATTATGTCTGAAGCAGCTAAGAAATATGGTTTACGTGTGGTGAGTGAAATTATGGATGCTAGCGATTTAGAGGCTGCTTTACCGTATGTAGATATCATTCAAATTGGGGCGCGTAATATGCAAAACTTCTCATTATTAAAGGCGCTTGGCCATATTGAAAAACCAGTCCTATTAAAACGTGGATTGAGCGCAACCATTGAAGAATTTGTGAATGCAGCGGAATACATTACGATGCATGGAAATCCAAACGTCATGTTATGCGAACGTGGAATTCGTACCTATGAAAAAGCCACACGTAATACATTGGATATTTCAGCAGTTCCTATTTTAAAACGTGAAACACATTTACCTGTATTTGTTGATATTACTCACTCAACAGGAAGAAAAGATATTTTATTACCGATTGCGAAAGCGGCCTTAGCAGTAGGGGCTGATGGGATTATGGCTGAGGTCCATCCAAATCCAATGGTTGCCTTATCGGATGCCAATCAACAGATGAGTCTAGAAGAATTTGATTTATTTTACAAAAATCTACTCGACTAGAATAAGTTAAACATTTCCTGTCCATACTAAATTTAAAAGCAAGCGGTTTTAAAATGAAAATTTTCATTAAAATATTGATAAATTCAACCAATTCTTATAAAATGGTAGAGAGTATCAAAGAAAAAAGAAAGATTAGTGCTTATAATGTCGTTTGTTGTAAGTAATTAAAATAAAAGAGGTACAGGAAATTTTAAAGTATTAGGAGTGGATGCTATGTCTAAAGTAACGATTTATGATGTTGCACGTGTAGCAGATGTGTCATTAGCAACAGTTTCACGTGTATTAAATAACCCTGAAAAGGTCAAGCCAAAAACGCGTGAGCGTGTTTTAACAGCCATTAAAGAATTAGGGTATCGCCCTAATGCGATTGCGCGTGGATTAGCAAGTCGCCGTTCAACAAATGTTGGACTTATTGTCCCAACTTGTTCACGTGCATCAGCATCTGAAATGATTGATGGGGTCGCAGATATTGCAGATAAATATCGTTATTCTGTCTTTTTAAATGTTACGCATAATGAAAATGATATTGCTAACAACGCTTGGCAAAATATGATTGCTTCTCAAGTAGACGGTGTCTTAATGATGGCCGATAAGTTGAGCGATGATGAGGTTGAACGTTTAGCAACAGATGCTGTTCCAACAGTACTATTATCGGTTAAAGATTTAGATGGTCGATTACCAGCCGTTTTAATTGATTATGAATTAGCGGCATATGAAGCAACTAAAAAGTTAATCGAGCACGGAAATAAAGATATTGCATTTATTACGTCAAGCTCGCATCATGCGATGAATGATTTAAAAGAAAAAGGTTATCGTCAAGCTTTAGAAGAAGCTGGACTTGAACCACGTGTTTTAGGTCTATATAGTAAATTCGAGAGCTCAGCAGAGGCATTCAAAGAGTTTTTTGAAAATAATAAAGCCCCAGAGGCAGCATTAGCAGTTCGAGATTCAGTCGCTGTTATGTTTATGAATGCTGCGATTGATCATGGAATTAATGTTCCAACTGAACTTGAAATTATCGGATTTCAAAATACAAAATATGCGATTATGTCACGTCCACAATTAAGTACGATTAATATTCCAACGTATGATATCGGGGCGGTAGCGATGCGCCTATTAACCAAACTGATGAAAGAGGAAGAAATCACAGAGACACAAATTACATTACCTCATTCATTTGTTTGGCGCCAAACGACAAGATAGCCTTGACAAGAGTGAATGTCGTTTGTTATAATCCAAACGTTAATATGAATGCAAAGATAAGACGCCAGTAATGATTATAAGAAGCAGTGACAGAGACTTAGTGATGGGTGAGAGCTAAGGCGACGATAATCATGAATTACATTCTTGGAGCATGTTCATTAGAACCGGTTTTTACCGTTATCAACTTGAGTGGTTAAATGATGCATTTAACAAGTAGGGTGGTACCGCGAACTTTCGTCCCTTCATGATGTCTTTATAGACGTGATGAAGGGATTTTTTATTGAAAGAATAGACTGGTTTCATAGGATAGATTTAAGAATAGCGTGGACGATCTAAAGAAAATTAAACGAGGTGAATCTATGAAAAACGAATTTTTAAAAGAATTACAATGGCGGGGATTAATTAATGACTGCACGGATTTAGAAGCGTTAGACGCATTAATGGAAGAGGGGAATATTACATTATATTGTGGGTTTGATCCAACAGCAGACAGTTTACACATTGGTTCACTGCTTCCAATCTTAATGTTAAAAAGATTCCAACGTGCAGGACATAAACCACTTCCACTAGTAGGAGGAGCAACAGGATTAATTGGTGACCCAACTGGACGTTCAGCAGAACGTCAAGAAAATAGTCATGAGACAGTTATCAAATGGTCAGAAAGCATAAAACGCCAGTTATCGCAATTTTTAGAGTTTGGTGATCAATCTAACTCGGCTGAATTAGTGAATAACTACGATTGGACCTCTAACTTAAGTATGATTGAGTTTTTACGCGATTTCGGTAAATACTTTAATATTAACTATATTTTAGCGAAAGATACCGTGTGTTCTCGATTAGAGCACGGAATGACGTTTACTGAATTTTCATATACCATTTTACAAGGGATGGATTTTAAACATTTATTTGAAACGAAAAACTGTGTTTTACAAATTGGTGGATCAGATCAATGGGGGAATATTACCTCAGGATTAGAACTTATTCGTAAGACGATGGGACATGAGGCAAAGGCTGTTGGATTAACGATGCCGTTAGTGACAAAATCAGATGGAACAAAGTTTGGAAAAACAGCCGGAGGAGCTATTTGGCTTGATCGCACGAAAACAACACCTTATGAAATGTACCAATTCTTAATTAATACTGCCGATGAAGATGCAGTTAAATTCTTAAAATACTTTACTTTCTTATCAGAAGAAGAAATTAATACCATTGAAGAAGCCTTTAAAGCGGCACCACATGAACGCTTAGCGCAAAAGGCGTTAGCCAAAGAAGTTGTTACACTTGTTCATGGACACGAGGCTTATGAGCAAGCTTTAAAGATTACTCAAGCCTTATTTAGTGGAAATTTATCTGACTTATCGGTAGAAGAAATTGAAGTTGGATTTAAAGATGTCCCATCTGTCGAATTAACAGAAGCACTTAATTTAGTAGATGCTCTTGTTTTTGCTAAAGCGGCAAGTTCAAAACGTGAATCACGTGAATTCATTAATAATAACTCTATTTCAATTAACGGTGAAAAAATAAAAGATTTAGAGTACATGATTTCTAAAGAGCAAGCCATTGGGGGTAAATTTACAGTCATTCGCCGAGGAAAGAAAAAATATTTCTTAATTAAACATGTCTAATCTAAAAGGAAAGATTCATTCTTTCCTTTTTCTTTTAAATCTCTGTAAGCAAAAAGCAAAAAAAGACCTCGATTTCTCGAAGTCTTTTTTTGTTAAATTAAAGATTAACGGCTGTAGAACTCTACGATTAAGTTTTCGTGGATATCAGCGAATACTTCAGAACGTTCTGGTAAACGTACGAATGTTCCAGTCATTGTTGCTTCATCAAATGATACGAAGTCTGGACGATGAACAGTTCCTTCTAAAGCAGCTTTAATAATTGCTAAGTTAGCTGATTTTTCACGAACACTAATTGTTTGTCCTGGTTTTACTGAGTAAGATGGGATATCAACGCGTTGTCCATCTACTAAAATATGACCATGGTTAACTAACTGACGTGCTTGACGACGAGTGCTAGCTAATCCTAAACGGTATACTAAGTTATCAAGGCGAGATTCTAATAAGTATAAGAAGTTTTCACCATGTTTACCTTGTAATTTACCAGCGCGATCGTATGTACGACGGAATTGACGCTCAGTCATTCCATATGCATGACGTAATTTTTGTTTTTCTTGTAATTGTAATCCGTATTCAGAGATTTTTTTACGTGCTTGTCCGTGTTGCCCAGGTGCATAAGGGCGTTTTTGTAATTCTTTTCCGTTTTCTAAGATTGAGTATCCTAAACGACGAGAAATTTTCCAGCTTGGTCCAGTATAACGAGCCATGCTATGACCTCCTTTTAATTTGTCAGAATTTTGATTTTGCATATCAAAAAAGGAGAAAATTTATCAATTACTATAAGTTAGATTAAAATCTCATACCCTCGCCTTTGCAGCCAAAAGGTTAAACGATATGCCATCAATTCCTTTAAGGAAAACTTGAGGTTTAATCTATCCGTTACAGTCTGATAAAAAGCTGCCTTTCATCAACGCACTTCAGTATAATATCAAGATTCAATATTATTGTCAACAAAAAAACAGAGTTCTAAACAATTTCTAAAAATTTCATCATAAATTCTATCATTTTGTATCATTTCGACAATTAGTTGCATAATGTGTTCTAAAGATATGGTTTAATGTCTGTAGGATGGAAGTTATGTTGACTAAGGGGCCATCTCTTTAATTTTATTAGACGTCAGTGTTCTTATTTTTAAAAAAAGGAATAAGAGGTTAAAAATAGAAAAATTAGAATTTTAATTGAGGATGGATTTTCTTAAAAAGTCAGTAGAAAACCGTAGAAACAATAGGATTTTTTATCAAATTATGATATGATTATTTAACAATAAATCATTTATAAAACATGGTGGGAGGATACTATGATAGATTTTAAATTACTCATTTTGATTGCGATGATCGTCGTCTTGGCTATCGTATTAATTTACTCGGTCATTATCGTATCAAAAAAGAAACAATATTATGCGAAAATTGATGATTTAGATTATATGAAACATGAAATTTCTAATCAAACAGTTCCTTTTGAATTAGCAAAACTTCGCAGTACGAAAAAGAGTGAACGGATTGTTAAGTTAGTCCAACAATGGGAGCGCCGTTGGGGAAAACTTGAATCTGATTTTATTATGGTAACCGAACAAATTATTTACACGGAGGAGTTAGTTGCGGATAAAAGTTTTTCAGAGGCGGACGAGCAATTAATGGAGTTAGAGAAAACACTCGAGTCTTTAAAAGAAGAGGTTGAACAATTAATTGAAGAGATTAAGGCATTAAAGAAATCAGAAGAACGTAACCGATCAAATGTCCTCGTTTTAAAGGAGTCTTTTGAACAATTAAAATTTCGCTACGAAACAGAAGAGAGTAAGTATGTAGAGTTTAAAGAAGAAATGAAGACTCTATTTAAAGATGTCGAAGTTTTCTTCTTGAAATTTAATGAATGTATGGACGACTGTAATTATGATTTAGCGGATGAAACATTAGAAATGATTAAATCTCATATTGAAACCATTACCTATATGTTTGAGCGCGCGCCCCTTTACAAGGAAACGTTAACGAATGAATTAAAACCTTTATTGCGAGAAGTGCTCAAAAGTTATGAAACAATCATTGCATCAGGGGTTTACTTAAAACATTTACAGATAAAGGAAACTATTTCTTATTATCACGGTCAGTTAGAAGAGATTCCTCAGTGGATTAGACGATTTGATTTTGAAAAAATTGAAGCAACGTTATTAGAGATTCATGACAATGCTAAACAAATGATAGAATTTATGAAAAAAGAATATGATCTTCAAACAACCGTCAAAGAGATGGTGATGAAGATAAAAGTGACAATTCATCAAATTAAAGAACAAGGTGAAAAGTTGAATCTTCGCTATGATAACATTAAAGATAATTATCGCCTTCCAGAAGATGAGGAACATCATTTTAATGTATTATTAAGTGAACTTCAAATTGTAAATAATGAGTTTACGTATTTACTTGGCCGCGTTGAAGAAAATCAAACAGCAAATTCAACATTAGTTCGTGAACTTTCAGCGATTAGCCAACAAGGGGTGGAATTAAAAGAGCAATTACGACGTTTTGATCGGGAAATTGAAGGTTTATATGCTGGAGAAAAAGAATGTCGTCAACGTGCGCTAATGTTGTTGAAAACATTTAATGATTTGAAGGGAATGTATCACCAAGTTCATTTTCCAGTTGAAAATGAAGAAACGGTGGAGTTAATGAAACGAGCGAACTATGCGATGCAATTACTATTTGATACGATTGGACGCCTTCCAATTAATATTGCAGAAATTGATAAACAATTACTGCTTGTTCAAACGTCAATAGATGAATTGTCTAAACGTGTTAAAAGCGAGGTTGTAGATGCGCAACTTGCTGAACGATTAATGATTTATGGGCATCGTTATATTGAACGTGAAGGAATGTATGTGGTAGATTTAACCATTGCAGAGGATCAGTTCCGCCAAGGAAATTATGAAACAGTGATTGAAAAAATGTGCGATTTATTAAAAGAAGTTGAGGGATCTTCATTTGATATCACTTATAAAAAATTCAAACAACAATTGAACATGGAATTAGTGTAGGGAGAAAACTGTCTATTTCGTGAGATGCGAATAGACGGTTTTTATCATTTTTATGTAAAATTAATGATTTAACCAGATAAGTGAAGTGAAATTCTTACAGATGCATATTATAATAGTAAGAGAACGAAAAATTTTTTATCCTCGGTAGAGAATGATTTTTTTTGACATTTTTAGGCCGAATTTCATACTTTATAGTGTAAGCAGATCATAAAACAACCATTTTGTATGTCATAAACTCAGAAAAATATTGTGATTTGAGATTATAGGCTTTCTGTGATATAATGTCGAATCAATGAAGTAGCAATAAAAAAAGTAAATGAATTCGTTGATCTAAAGAGAAGGAATTCATCCGAGTTAAAAAGTTTAAAATGGTTCTGAGATGTTTATGTCGGAAGGAGAATCAAAATGATTTATTTAGATAATAGCGCAACAACTCCTGTCGACCCAGAAGTTTTAAATGCCTTTGTAAAAGTGAATGAAAATTTTTGGGGGAACCCAAGTTCATTGCATGCGTTTGGCGCACGAGCTGAACAGCTGCTGATTCAATCAGAAAAGCAAGTATTATCGTTGCTAAATGCTAAAAATCACAAAGTTATTTTTAATTCTGGGGCAACAGAAAGTAATAACTTAGCAATTCGTGGGTTTTGTCATGCTTACAAAAAACGTGGGAAACATATTATCACGACACCAATTGAGCACGCTTCAGTTCATGAAACCATTGAGGAATTAGAGAAAGAGGGATTCCGTATCACATACATCGACGTTAAGGGGAGCAAGGAAGAAATTCTCGAACAGATCCAAGATTCGATTTGTGAGGATACCATTTTAATCTCATGTATGCATGTCAATAATGAGATGGGGCTAATTCTTCCTATTTACGAAATTGGTCAATTACTTAAAAAGTATCCTAAAGTTAAATTTCATGTGGATGCTGTTCAAAGTATTGGGAAAATTCCTGTCGATATAGATAAGATGAATATTGACTTATTATCCTTATCAGCTCATAAATTTCATGGAATTAAAGGCTGTGGGGCTCTAATTATGAACCAATATTTAAATCTTACCCCTGAGATTACAGGTGGCCACCAAATGTATGGACTTCGTTCGGGAACGATTAACGTAGCAGGGGCCGTTGCTTTAGCAAAAGCCTTACGCTTAGTGATTGAACCGTTAGAAAGTAATTATCGCCATGTCAAACAACTTTTTGATTATACAATTAAAGAGTTAGGACAAATAGAAGGTGTTGTTATTAATAGTAATCGTGAAGAACAAAGCCCCTATATTATTAACTTTGCGGCGGTTCCAATTAAAGGAGAAACATTAGTTCACGCACTTGAAGAACATGATGTTTATATTTCGGCTAAATCAGCCTGTTCTTCTAAATCAGCAGCGGCGTCTCGAATTTTGATGTCGTTAGGGGTTAGTGAGGATATCGCCTTAGAGAGTGTTCGTGTAAGTTTTTCTGACCGTTCGACTAAGGAAGAGGTCGACCAACTGATTAAAGCGTTAAAAATCGTAATCGCCCAGTTAAAATATTAATAGCCATCGCAAAATCGTAGTTTTAGACGAGGAAGGAAATGATGAAATGATTTATGATCGTATTTTAGTTCGTTATGGTGAATTATCAATTAAAGGAAAGAATCGTAAGTATTTTAAAAATGCCTTACATAAAATTATCCGCCGCAAGCTAAGTGATTTGAAACAATTAAAATATGAGGTGACTCGTGACCGTTTCTATATTATTTTAAACGGAACAAATCCTGATCTTGTAACGGAACAATTGGATAAGGTGTTTGGATTGCAATCCTATAGTTTAACAGCTCGATGTGAAAATGATATCGAGGCAATTAAAGCGTTAGCGTTAGAAATTATTAATGAACAACCAGCGGTGAAAACAACATTTAAAGTGGAAACGAAGCGTTCAGATAAACAGTTTCCAATGCAATCAGGTGAAATTTCACGTGCCGTTGGGGCTCATCTTCTCATTAATACTTCTCATTTGAGTGTGGATGTTCATCATCCAGATATGACGGTCTTTGTAGAAGTTCGTCGCGAAGGAACATTCGTTATGGCGGAGCATATCAAAGGCTTAGGCGGATTTCCCGTTGGAATTAGCGGGAAAGGTTTATTAATGATTTCCGGAGGAATTGATAGTCCAGTTGCGGGTTATTTAATGCAAAAACGTGGAGTTGAAATAGAAGCGATTCATTTTGCATCTCCTCCGTATACCTCTACTCGTTCAAAACAAAAGGTGCTCGATTTAATGGAGAAAAATGCTCACTATGCACCAGAGGGGCATATTTCAGTGCATATCGTTCCATTTACTCAATTACAAACGGCAATTTATGAAAACATCCCAAGCAGTTATACGATGACAGTGATGCGCCGTATGATGTATCGTATTGCCGAAGGGATTGCTAAAAAACGAGAGATTTTAGTCTTGGCAAATGGTGAGAGCTTAGGTCAGGTAGCGTCTCAAACGTTAGCAAGTATGTATGCGATTAATGCGGTGACAAATATGCCAATTATTCGCCCTGTTGCGACGCTTGATAAAAATGAAATTATTGAGATTGCCAAAAAAATTGATACTTATGAGATTTCAATTCGTCCATATGAGGATTGCTGTACGGTCTTTGTTCCGGAACATCCTGCGACAAATCCATCACTTGAAAAGTGTTTAGAATTTGAACAAAACTTCGATTTTGAATCTCTTGTGCAGCAGTGTATTGATCAAACCGAAATTATTACGGTGCGTGCAGGAGAGATGATTGAGCTAGAAGAAAATTCAGTTTGTGCGTTAAATGAGTTATTTTAAAAGAGTCAAAAGAAGAGTCTTTCTTTTGACTCTTTTTTTTATAAATGCAACACATTTAGGAAATGAAAGAGGTAAAATGTTTCCAAGTAAAAAGGGTTGAGATTTAAAAGAGCTCATAAATTGTCGGACGAAAAAAAGCTCAATCCAATTACTTCGGTGTAAAATGGAAGTAGTAGATTTTTTTATAATCTATAGTCTAATAATTACTAGTTTGTGAAATAAATATATTTTATGCACGTTTTTGTTAGACAAATAATTCACAATGTAGTATACTTGAGGAGTAGTGAAGTGAATCAATTCACAATCTTGAGGAGGAGTCGGAATGACAAATAGAATTACAAATGTTGAGGAATTAATGTCAACTCTTGAACAGATGAGAGCAGCTCAACGAGAATTTGCAACATTTACACAAGAACAAGTTGATGAATTATTTTACAAAGCGGCAATGGCGATTAATAATTTGCGTATTCCGTTAGCACAGATGGCAGTAGAAGAAACAGGAATGGGACTAGTTGAAGATAAAATCATTAAAAACCATTATGCATCTGAATATATTTACAATAAATATCGCGATACAAAAACATGTGGGGTTTTATCAGAAGACTTATCATTTGGAATTCAAAAGATTGCTGAACCAGTGGGGGTAATTGGGGCAGTCATCCCGACGACGAATCCAACGTCAACAGCATGTTTTAAATGTTTAATGGCGATTAAAACACGTAATGCCATCGTTATTTCAGCACATCCTCGTGCTAAAAATTGTACAAATTATACGGCTCAGGTGATTCGTGAAACGATTGAGGCGGCGGGGGCGCCAAAAGGATTGATCGCTTGGATTGATGCGCCAAGTATTGAATTAACAAATACGGTGATGCGCGAAGCGGATTTAATTTTAGCGACAGGTGGACCTGGAATGGT
The DNA here is from genome assembly GCA_002493395.1 of Turicibacter sp. UBA7094. Classification (GTDB taxonomy): domain Bacteria; phylum Bacillota_I; class Bacilli_A; order MOL361; family Turicibacteraceae; genus Turicibacter. Next base: position 32,520 of record DKYS01000030.1, read on the forward strand.
GAAATCAGCTTATTCATCAGGAACACCAGCGATTGGAGTTGGAGCAGGAAATACACCAGTTATTTTCCATAAAACATGTGATATTCCGATGGCTGTCAATTCTTTATTATTATCAAAAACATTTGATTACGGTGTCATTTGTGCATCGGAACAATCAATTATTGTAGATGAAACGATTTATGAAACAGTAAAAGCAGAGCTTAAAAAACGTGGAGCGTTAATCTTAAATGATGAGCAATTGGAGGCTGTTCGCCGTAC
>DKYS01000070.1 GCA_002493395.1 Turicibacter sp. UBA7094
TTACGTTGATTTCATCAAGATGACTTTCGCACATAAATTGATATAAATCAGAAAAGGTTTTAAATTTTTTATGTTTTGTTTTGATTTCCATGATTCAACGTCCTTTCGTAAAAAACAGAGTCGTTACGGTTAGTATTAACCAATTTTTGTTCAATATGTAAAATCGTTTCATAAAATAAAACACTCCCTATCATCATAGGAAGTGCGGTGAAGGGAAGTATCAGTTTTTGATTATTCCTGACTGACTCCCTTTCTAAAGTAATTATTCTTCTTCATCTGGTAAATCAACGTTGTGGTGCACTTGTTGTACATCGTCTAAGTCTTCTAAAACGTCTAATAATTTTAAGAATTTTGTAAGAGCATCTCCTTCTAATGAAACAGTTGAAGTTGGAAGCATTGTTAATTCGGCTACTTCGAATTCAGTGATTCCCATTTCATTTAAAGCCATTTGCACCGCATGGAATTGATCTTGGTCAGCGTATACTGTGATTTCTCCATCCTCTTCCTCAACATCACGCACATCAACATCTGCTTCCATTAATCCTTCTAAGACTTCATCGGCAGAGTTCCCATTGAATCCGAATAAAGCTGTTGCTTCGAACATGAAGGCAACGGCACCGCTAACTCCAATTTTCCCACCATTTTTATTAAATGCTGAACGAACTTCCGCAACTGTACGGTTAACGTTATCTGTTAATGTATCAACGATAACGGCTGATCCATTTGGACCATATCCTTCATAACGGATGAAATCGTAGTTTTCATCTGATCCACCTTTTGCTTTGTTGATGGCACGGTCAATAATTTCACGGTTAACACCAGCAACTTTTGCACGGTCGATAACTGAAGCTAAGTTACGATTTAAACTTGGATCTGGGTCACCATTTTTGGCAGCCATATAAATTTCTTTTCCGAAACGAGCTAAAACTTTTGAACGGGCAGCATCTTTAGCCGCTTTACCGTATTTAATATTATTCCACTTACGACCCATAGGGTATCACTCCTAGTACTAAATTTTATTGTCATATACCTTTACTTATTATACCCCCCTTTCTCCTATCTTTTCAAGTTTTATCCTTATTAGGGGCGGTTAGGGAGAAAAAATAAAGGGAGATTTGACATAAGTGGATTAATTTGGTAACCTGAATTTAGGCAAGAAAGTCAATCACAGGAGATGATAAGATGGAGATTAAGAACTATACGTGTGTAAAGTGTGGAAATCAACAGTATGAAGTAGATGAGTTTTGTGCAACAGGAGGCGGATTTTCTAAACTTTTTGATGTTCAAAACAAAAGATTTACAACGATTACGTGCACGAAATGTAAATACACAGAAATCTATAAAGGGACGACGAGTGATTTAGAAAACATCTTTGACTTTTTAATTGGTGGTTAAAAGAACAACTATTTTCGTATAGATATTAAGTTGAAGTAAAAAAAGAACCGAGCATTAGTGCACGGTTCTTTTTGGTTATATGAATGGATTATTCAGCTAATAAAGCATCGATTGTTTCCTGAATTCGTTTCACGCAACCTTTGCAAGCTGTTCCAGCCTTTGTTTCTGTTTGAATTTCAGCGACTGTTGTTGATCCTGTTTCAACTTCTTTTTTGATGTCCCCTACTGTTACGTTGAAGCAGTAGCAGATTTTTTTGTTTAAATCCATATGAGCGCCTCCCCTTTTATTAGATATAGTCTTATTGTATATGAAAAGTTAGATACAAACAAGAATGATGCTACGTTTTACTTGTTTTGATAGGGATAAAAGAGTTGATAAATTAAACCGTATGTTTCGTATTAAAATTGAGGATGTTGACATATATTTATTAAATTTGTCATATGATGTAGTAAGTCACGGAGGGAGGAAGTTTCATGTTGATGGTTACAACGGATTCAATTGTAGGTAAAGAAATTGTAGAAGTGAAGGGTTTAGTTAAAGGAAGTACGGTTCAATCGAAGCATATCGGAAAGGATATAGGAGCTTCTTTAAAAACAATTGTTGGTGGGGAGTTAACTGGCTATAATGAAATGCTTGTGGAGGCCCGTCAAATTGCACTGGGTCGCATGATGGATGATGCTAAGAAATTAGGGGCTAATGCGATTGTCGGTGTTCGGTTAATGTCATCTGCGGTTATGGCGGGAGCAGCAGAAATGGTGGCATATGGTACAGCGGTGGTGGTGAGATAAAATGAAAACGATATGGGTAAACATGGTTATTTGTACAGTATTAATCGTTTATTTAAGCGGTGTATGGAATGTAGCTAGCTTACTCATGGCAAAAATTACAAGACGGCATCACAATTAAGATGGGATGAAACGAAAACCAAAAGAATTTGGTTTTCGTTTTTTATAAAGGATAATAACGTTCTGTTTAATACATTTGTTTTGGTGATGCCTACTTTACTAATGAATGGAATCTACTTAGCGAGGTCCTCCCCTTTTGTTGAAATAAAAAAAGCCGAAGTTGACCTACGATGAGAGGGTCAACCTCGGACAAGTTGATTAAATAGCTTCAGATGCTTCCTGATTCACTCCAGTTTCAGACTCAGCTGGTGTTACTTCTGGTGTTGGTTGTGGAGTCGGTTCTGGTGCTGG
>DKYS01000026.1 GCA_002493395.1 Turicibacter sp. UBA7094
GTATAAGTCATTCCCCATAAGATGTACATCACTGAGAAGTAAGCATATAATGGTAATCCATCTAAATCAGGTTTTTTAAATAAGAAGAATAAAACAACTGCATTAATAATTGTACCGATTAAAATCCAAGGTCTAAATTTCCCCCACTTCGTTCTCGTATTATCGACGACCATTCCCATCATTGGGTCATTCACCGTATCCCAAATCCGAGCGATTAAAAATAAAGTTCCGACGAACGCTGGAGCAAGTCCGATAACATCCGTAAAATAAAACATTAAATAAGTTCCAACAATCCCGTAAACTAAATCCTTTCCTAATGCCCCTATTCCATAAGAGTATTTTGCCCTTGCCGTTAATTGCATTTTTACCTCTCCCTTTTTAACAGATTCGTTACGATTTATCCCTCTCACAAAACCGTAATCGTTTTCATTTCCTTCATGTCTCTAATATACTATATTGAAACCGTTTTTTCAAGCGTTTTACAGTAAAAAAATAACTTTTTTTACTAAAGGTTTTTAGCGGTTAATTTTACTTGTTATTTTACTGTCTCTTCCTGACAAATCTAATCTTTTAATGTCGGCTAATTCTCAATTCAATCCGGATTGGAATTTTAATTTCATATTAAATAAACTAAATTTAGATATCACAAAAATTTCTTATCTGTGGTCATCCTATTATCTATGAAAAAAAGCTTATCCCATCAAAAGGATAAGCTTTGTCATTTTATGTCATTTATCAAAAAAGAGGCCTAGTCTTTTTTAAATTTAATGATTGTACTTGCGTAATCGCCACTTAATTTAACATCGATTCCATGGTTCATTAAGTAAGCCCCGGTCTTTCTTACCTCTGACCCTGCCAACATAAAGGTATACGTCGCTGTTTCATCTAATCCACGTAATTTGATACGGACGCCTGTACGCGAAATTTGAGCCTGTGGCAAGAAGACAAATAACGCTGCTTCTGACTCATTGGCATATTCATAACAATAGTAGTTATTACGAGAAGTATGCATTAAGCGATAGAAATCCCCATTTTGAACAACTTCACGAATGTCTTTATATTCCTCGATTAATTCAGCAGATAACTTCATTTCATCGTCTGTAAATTTCAAAATATTGCATCCCATTCCGAGCGTTCCCATCATTGCGCTATGAAATTTAAAACGAAGCGGGATTGTCACCCGATTATTAGCATCCGTCACCCACGCACGCATCGCTTTAATCGGGTATACATAAGAATACGTATTTTGAATCGTTAAACGATCATACGCATCCGTATTATCACTCGTCCAAAAATCATCAAATCCATTCTCTAGCATTCCATAATCGACACGTCCTCCCCCTGAAGCACAAGCCTCAAGTAAAACATGCGGATAGCGTTCCTTCACACGACGAGCAATCTCATAAACCGCCTCAATGTGACGTAACCACATCTCACGTGAAAGCCCCGTTTGTGAAATTGGACGATTCGCATCCCATTTAATATAATCAATCTCATATTTTGATAACAAGTCATCAATCATGTTGAAAATAAACGTTTGAACTTCTGGTAACGTCACATTTAAAACCATTTGATTACGTGACGTATCATTCACGCGATTTTCTACGTGATAAATCCAATCTGGGTGATCTTTTAATAACTGAGTTGGCGGATTCACCATCTCCGGTTCAATCCAAATTCCAAACATCATATCCATCTCTTTAACCGCATTAATGAGTGGCGTTAATCCTTCAGGGAACTTTTCTTCATTCACATACCAGTCTCCGAGTCCATCCGCATCACTATGACGTTGTCCAAACCATCCATCATCAATAACGAATAACTCAACCCCCATCTCTTTTGCCTTACGTGCTAATGCAATTTGTTCATCGCATTGAACATCAAATTCGGTTGCCTCCCAAGAATTATAAAGAACAGGACGAACCCCTTTGCGTAAAACATGTTGCTTTGCATAATCATGCATCTGATGACTCATCGCCTCAAAACCTTCCGTTGTATAACCAAATAACATCGCTGGCGCAACAAACGTCTCCCCACTATTTAACGTTAATAAGCAGTCATGCGGATTAATTCCCATCTGTACTAACGTTCCCCCATAAGGACGAGGCTCAATAATCGTTGAAAAATTCCCACTTAATTTTAAAATTCCGTAATACACTTCTCCACTCGTTTCCGTTGCCTGACGATCTAAAATAAAGAATGGATTATGATTGTGTGTCGAAATTCCACGGCGATTTTCTAATACAATTTTCCCCTGTCCAAGTGGTTGCTTAAACTCTTGAAATTCAGCCAACCAGTGTCCATGACTTGATGTCAATGTTAAATCTTGATACGGAATATGCAGTTGTGCACTATGTATCTTTTCAACCGTCACTGACTCTTTCATCTTATTTTCTAAAGACACAAAACGCTCGATTAAATCCAGTTCCTCGTACACCTTATAATGTAAATTAAATGCAAACTCATAATGAGCATCCTTTAGATGAATCACTAACTCCTCATCGGTTTGCGTATACCCCTCATACTTATACTCGATATCACGCGTTCCATCCGCAAAGATGACCTTTAGGCAATTTTCTTTATAACGCATTCCCCCGAATACCGGATACTCCTCATCCGTTAAATCAAGAATTGGATCATTACTTGAAATCTCAGATAATGGTGGAACATCAAAATCATCCAAAGATTCAATTCTCTCTCCCCAGTAAAGATGACGAACAAGTCCTAAATTATCGACTGCAAATGCATACGTTGTTTTCTTTGTTTCAATTCCGAATACTAATCGTTTCGCATCAATTAAAAATCCCATCTTCTTCTCCTCCAACCTGTTATCTTTTACTAAGATAACGCTTTCTAAGATGATTATAATATACCCTTCGTTATTGTTCAATAATTATTTTAGTAAAATTTTTACTTAATGGTTAAGAGCCTATTATTTGTCTAGCAAAAATAAAAAAGGATACTTTTAAAAGATAGCGGCCTTTGATACAAATTTAGATAAAAAAAGTAGAATTAGCACTTCAGTAAATGTCATCGACTTCTTTTAAAAATAGCATATCCATTAATAATCATCCCAATAAGACTCACGATGGAAGGAAGATTTATACACCTAATCGTATGAACTGAATTCCCAAATTCAAAAAATAAAAGAGAATCACGAATTAATTGCACATCATAAATCTGACTATATTGAAGAATAATCGGATATAAAAAAAGGTAGAAATTACTCCATATAAAAATAATTAAACAGATAATAAAATTTAACAAATAATTATTCACGACCGCTCCCCCTTTTTAAATATATATATTCTATTATCATTTTTTGATGCTATTCACTAAATAAAAAAACCACACCATTCCTTTTATACCCGGAATAGGTGTGAGTTCAAAGTCATTTAATCCTCAATCATTAACTGAGATGATCCTTTTAAACGTCGTTGTTTAAATAAGAAGAAGACAACAACTAATGTTAAGATTTCAGCAACGGGTACCGTCATCCAGACTCCGCTGATTCCCATAAATTGTGGTAGAATACTAATTCCCGCTAAGATAAAAATAATTCCACGACAAATTGCTACAATAATAGATGATAAGGCATCACCGATTGAAGTAAAATATCCCGAAAATAAAATATTAAGCCCGTTAAAGAAGAAAGTAAAGGCATAAATTTTAGATCCTTGTAACGCCAAATCAAGAACTGCTTGATTATCACTCACAAATAAAAGAATTAGATACTTTCCAAAGATGAAAATCGTAAAGACAAGAATCGTTCCCATGATGATCGCTACCTTACATGACAAATTCATCATCTGTTTAACACGCTCTTCTAACTTTGCACCGTAATTATAAGAAATAACGGGGCCAATTCCAGCCGAAATCCCACAAACAATTAACGATGCAAATAAGGAAATATAACTAATAGCGGTAAAGGCCGAAACCCCGTCTTCTCCTGCGATTTCCATAAACGCCATGTTAAACACAAACGTTGAAATGGCGGTTGCTAGCGAAGAAATACCTTCTGATGATCCATTATATAATAATTGTCCTGTAAATTTTAAATTAAATTTTCCGGTAAAGAAATTTAATACTGAATTCTTTTTAAGAAACGGTATCGCAGCGATTAAAAAAGAAGTGGTAAAAGATAATCCAGTTGCAATTGGAGCTCCAACAATCCCTAACTTTAACTGCTTAATTAACACATAGTTTAAAATAATATTCGCAAAAAAGCTCGCAATCGAACTAAACAAAAACACATTTGGTTTCCCAATACAACGGACAAAAATTCCTAAAATAAAAGAGAAACTAATAAACGGAGCGAATAATGCTAAGATTTTAATATACGTTGCTGAGTCAGCGAGTAAAACCTCATTAGCCCCTAAAAAAGTGGCCAATTGCTTATTAAATGTAAATCCCAACACCGCAACGACAAGTGATGCTCCAAGCATAAAAAGACACGCTGATTTAAAAATATCTTGCGCTCGCTTAAAATCTTTTTCTCCTAAACTACGACCAATGTAACTTGCCCCACCAATCCCGACAATCATATTCATTCCAATCATAAGTTGCATAAAAGGAGCAGCAATATTCACACTTGCCATGGCATTCGTTCCAACAAAATTTCCTAAAAAGATTCCATCAACCATCGTCTGAACCCCAGCAATCGTTAATGATAAAATAGCCGGAATTGAAAATTTAATAAATAACTTTGAAATCTTTTCGGTTCCTAATATATTTTCTTGCATCCTACACACAACCTCCTTAACTCCATTTTTTATACAACTAAAAGACTTGCTTTTAAGCCTGAATAATATTATCATGGAATTTTAAATAATTTAAGTATAAATTTGACTTTTTTATAACCAAATTGACCAAAAGAGGTGTGACATGACGATATTTTCTCATTTTCCAAACGACATCGCTTACATTAAAACACTACTTGAACAAAGTTTAAATTGCCCCATTCAGGTCGTCACTCAAAAACATCAGTTTATTTCTCCTGACAAATCCCTGTGGCAATGGATGACCGATGTCATTGACTTTTCAAAGCGTTATCCCATTCCACAAATTAAGATTTCTCCGTTAAATGAAACCTTTATTTTTGTCAGTAACCTAACAAAAAGTGAACCACTAACTTTTGTCATAGGCCCCACGCTTAACAAGCAGACCACCTTATCCGAGGCACGCCCTCCCTCATTAAATCAACTGTTACACCAGGCTGCCTTAGTTCACTGCTTACTGAACCAGCAACAACTTCCCATTGAAGACATCTTAAAAGAAAACTTCTACAACGACTCGATGATTTCTAAATTAGAAGATAAACTACGACAAGACTTCACCTATATTCGAATTGATGATCATATTCATACACGAATCCCAGGCGACATCCAATATGAAAATCAACTACTCGCTTGTGTTAGCACAGGTCATGTGAATGAGCTCCTCGAAATTATCGATCAAATCAATCCTTCTCCACTCATCGCTGATCACCTTAATGAAACTCCACTCCAAACGATGAAAACAATGGTCGCGACCATCATTATTATCGCGTCAAAAACGGCAAGAGAAAGTGG
>DKYS01000136.1:0-151 GCA_002493395.1 Turicibacter sp. UBA7094
GTTCGATTCCCATCAGTCGCCCCATATCTTTTATGATTAGGCGCCATAGCCAAGTGGTAAGGCGTGGGACTGCAACTCCCTGATCATCGGTTCAAATCCGATTGGCGCCTCCAATTAGATAATGATGTGCCTGGGTGGCGGAACTGGTAGA
>DKYS01000136.1:521-3247 GCA_002493395.1 Turicibacter sp. UBA7094
TCCGGCCCTAGGCACCAATTAAATGTAGACGAGTAGATAATACTCTTTTTTTTTGTTTTAAAATATATGAGCTGAAATATTTTTATAATCTATAATTGGATGTGTCTAGAATGAAAAAATTGAAATTAATGTTGGAAACCAGTTATTCAATTGATGCCATCTTTCATTTGAGAAAATCTTCAATAATAGTTAGCCTTTTATTTTTAGTAATGTTGTCTATCATGCAAATGACACCTACGGCTTTCGCTTTAATAGGAGATGCTCCTTATCGATGGGACTTAAATATCTGGAAAGTATCAGAAACCTCAAAGCATGTATTAGAAAATTCCCTACCTACGGATTGTATGGTTAATAATCAATTACTTAGTTGTAAACAATCGAACGTTATTGAATTGCCAGAGGGAATTAAAGTAGCGTTTAATTCTTCACAAGATCAAGTTAATAACGGTCTTATTTTTAATGATGATTATTTTCTATTTATTGAAAATGGTAACGAATATAAACTAGGGTATTCGAAATTTGAAGATTTAAATTTTGCTGAAACGAGTTATGATGATATTTTTAATCGGGTAGCGTCAACTATTAAGCCAGTTTTTATGCCTTCCTTGTTAATGGCGACGTATCAGTCAGGAATCTTATTAACATTTGTGTTTACAGTGGTAGTTTCCATTTTATTCATGTTATTGAAGATGGGGCGTCAGACTTTTTTAACTTATAAAGAAGTTTTAAATTTAGTTATTTATTCCTCAACATTTCCAGCAGTCATGGCTCTCGTGATTGGAATGTTTAACGGCGCTTTATCAATGATTATTTATAATATTGGAACGCTAGTGGTCTTATTTTTTGTTTATCGGCAAAAGATTGAGCCCTATTTATCGGGAGATTTAGCAGGTTAATCCTGCTTTTTTTATTTGATGGCAATTCTTATCCAAAAGATAAGGGAGATTTACTCGAAGGACATAATAATTGAATTGTGCTTGAGTTTTATTTAAATTCCTAGTAAAGTAAAGAAGAAGAAAGGTGATTAATTTGAAACAAAAGACACAGTTAACAGATAACCTGATACAGGAATTACGTCTATCTCATTCTAATGAACTTAAAGGGGAATTAATTAAGTATAGTAAAGAGGTGGGAATAGACGCGATTGGATTTAGTTCTGTTGATTCTTTTTTATTTTTAGGAGAGGAACTCAGACGACGCGAAGAGGTAGGGTGGTCTTCAGGTCTTGCTAAGGGGACGATTGAAGAACGTACAAATCCTATCTTATCAATGTCGGATGCTAAATCTTTTATTTCGATTGCAATTGCCTATCCCCGCAAGGCTAACTTACCTAAGCAAGATCGCAGTAATCCATTTGTACAATTTTCACGGTCTTCATGGGGGATGGATTATCATCAGTTTGTTGATGCGAAATTGCAGTTATTAGATGATTGGTTAAGAGATAATATTCCTGGAATAAAGGTGATAAGAAGCGTTGATACGGGAGTTTTTAATGATCGTGCAATCGCCCTTCGTAGCGGAATTGGATTTAGTGGAAAGAATAGCTCGATTATTCATCAGGAATTAGGAAGTTACATTTATCTTGGGGAGTTACTTGTCAATTATGAGTTTACTCCGGATGTGATGAAAGAGCGACAATGTGGGACGTGCAATCGCTGTGTTCGTGCTTGCCCAACAAAGGCGATTCAAGCGGATGGAGGACTAAATGAAAAAAGATGTCTTTCTTATGTGACCCAGGCGAAAGAATACTTAGATCCAGAATTATATGAGAAAATTAGTCAAACCATTTATGGATGTGATATCTGTCAAGAGGTTTGTCCGTTTAATGCAGAAGTGGATTTTCATCATCATCCTGAATTAGAACCTACAGGTGTCGAGTTTCCGAACATACAAGAGATTCTAACGTTAACGAATAAAGAGTTTAAAATGAAATATGGTCACTTAGCTGGATCTTGGCGTGGTGTATCCGTGTTGAAACGAAATGCGATGTTTAATGCCGGTTTTTATAAATATAAAGAGGCCTTACCTGAAATTTTAAAGATAAGAGATGGACAAGGTCCAAAGTGGCTAAAGGATGCGGCTAAACAGGCGTATATTAGGCTAGAGAAAAGATAAGATTATTTCAAAAAGTGAGTTGTTTTATGTTAAAATATAAGATAGAGTTAACACAAATTATTTTTTAGGAAGATAAGAATCATTCTATTTTATAATCGTTGAGGTGATTAATTATGGCAATTCATTTAGTTCAATACAATCCAGAAATTCCTCAAAATACTGGGAATATTATGCGTACATGCGCAGCAACAGATATTAAATTACATTTAATTAAGCCAATGGGATTTTCACTAGATGAAAAAAGTGTTAAACGTTCAGGGGCAAACTATATCAATGAGGTAGACTATACCGTTTATGAAAATTGGGAAGAGTTTGTTGAGAAAAATAAAGGGGGGAAATTCTGTTTCTGCACGCGTTATGGACAAAAAAATCACGCGCAAATGGACTTTTCTAATCCTAATGAGGACTACTATATCATTTTAGGAGCTGAAAGTAGCGGAATTCCAAAGGAAATTTTGCGTCCATATTTTGATAATTGTTTCCGTGTACCGATGACAAATAAGGTTCGCTCATTAAATGTTTCGAATGTCGCAGCGATTTTAGCTTATGAAGCACTCCGACAACAAGAATTTTTAGATTTATGGACAGTAGAACCATTTAAGGGAGCAGAT
>DKYS01000137.1:0-3082 GCA_002493395.1 Turicibacter sp. UBA7094
TTTTCAACGTTTTTTAATAAATATTGAGCAAACCCTTCGTTTGCTTTACGAATTGTATAAACATTCATGCGGTTTGTTCCTGGACCAACAACTCCTCGCATTCCCCCCGTACCGAACTCTAAGTTACGATAAAATGCATCTTCTTTTTCTGTTTCGTTCATTTGTTCTAATTGCTCTTTTAAATAAGCTTCTAACCCTTCTTGCCCTAACCATTGTTGGTACTTTGTTTCAAACGACATATAATACCCTCCATATCTCAATAAATCTAGTTCTTATTATATCACACTAGAAAACTAAAGATAACCGTTGCTTATCAAAAAATACTGACAAAAGGATAATCTATCCGACACCGGTTACCTATTTTATTTTTTACTTGATTACTTTTTAAAAACCTTCCTTAAAACTCTGATTTATTTTAAAAATAACGGGTAAACTATCTAATGAAAAGGAGGTTGTTATTCATGGAAAAAGAAGAATTCGTTGCCGTGCGTCACAATAGCGATGGCGATCTTATCGCCTTCAAATCAAATACCGGAAAAGAATATGACTATGAAACAGCAAAAGAACTTTGTGCCAAAGGTCTTATTACTAATGCCCAAACCTTTAAAGGAAAAGGTGGCGGAACTTATATTCGTGGCGTTGTTGACGGTAACAAAGACAATAACCTATCGAACCTACCAACCTTTTAAACAAATCATCTTTCATAAAAAAATACACCCGGTCTTCAACGCTTGGTGATTTCCGTTGAAAAATGATTTACAAAAAAGAAAAAGATGATTTCTTCTCCTATAGAAATCATCTTTTTTTCTATCCCCTATCAAAATCTAATTCTAATTTTTAGTACTTTTTCTCGGTAACTCGCTTCAATCTTTCCGCCGCTTAAATCCACCAATTGCTTCGCAATCGATAATCCGATTCCATTTGACTTTTTCGAATCTTGAACCGTATAATACCGATCAAACAATTTTCCTAAACGAGTACAATCTAAGGACGCTGTTTGATTAGAAAATTCAATCACCCCATCCGGCGTCATTTTTATTTTAAAATCCGATTGGCTATACTTAATGGCATTCGAAATAATATTTTCAAATACTCGTTTAAGCATATTTTCATTTAAGTTACGGATAACTTTTTCTTCACAAATATCCAATTGCGGAGTAATATGATACTTCTTAAACAGACTATAAAAACTAACCGTAGAATCAATAAGCACCTCATTAATACATGTGGGACTTACCTTTATCTTTTGTTGTAAATCGACATTTTTCGAAAAGTCAAAAAGTTGTTCCGTGAGCTCCCCTAAATCTTTAACCTTCTCATCAATAATTTTTAAATAATCCCTCTGCCTCTGATTAAGATTCTCATCCTCCATTAACTCAACATAGCCTCTAATAGCCGTTAGCGGGGTTCTTAAATCATGTGAAATATTTGTAATCGCCGATTTTAGCGACTGATTTCCTTGCTTATATTCAATCTCCAGTTCTCTTAACTCTTTTAAACTGTGATTTAAGACACCAGTTAGCTTCTTCAAATCTTTGTCTGGTGTGATAACCGTCATCAATTTATTCGTATCGGTATTTATAATCGTTGTCAAAGAGTGGGTCATATTTTTAATCTCCTTCTTGATAAGAATTACCTTAACCGTTAAAAACACGAACCCCACAAAGACGACTAAGAATAAATAAAACCAGATACGCATAAATAAACTCCTCTCTATTTCAGTTCCTTCTTCTTAAACAGAGCGAGGCCACCACCTGTAAATACGATTAATATTCCTAAAGAATAAAGAGGCAATGCTTTTAAATTAGGAACGGTTCGCCCAGCTAGTTGAAACATTTGACCTGCTGGATTTATATCCAATAAAGTTTGATAAACTTTTCTTTCTGTGGCACTCGGATACTTAGGATTAGGCATCTCCTCTATTTTAAATTCATTGGTTTCCTGATTAAGAATCGTTGTCGTTTGAATAGTCTTAGGCATCCCTAAAATATTTAAACACGTCAACGACCCCATCATCATCAAAAATACCACCATAATAGACGTAATCGCCATCACCGTTTTATTAGAAATCATCATCGCAATAAACGTAAATAAACTTGAGTAGGCAACAATCGCTACAAGGATACATCCTAATACTTTCACCAACATCAAAATAGGCGCTGTGATTCCTCCAAATAAGGGGATTCCTATCATCCCCACCACCAACATAAACAAAAGATAAGCAAACACACTCGTTATGCTTGTCAAAATTAAATTAGATAAATAAATAGCAGTTCTTTTATGACCCATGCTAATTTTATTTCGAATAGCCCCCTCTGAATACTCTACACCTAAAAATAAACTTGTAAAGATGGCAATTACGACTCCAATCATTGTGGAATAATTAAGCAGAAGTTGGGCTACATCAATCACCTCTTGGTACTGCTTCATATCTTTATAACTCACACCAAGCATAAATAACGCAAATCCTATACTAAATAAACAAATGAGCAAAAATACTTTACTTTTCTTTAGTCGTGTAAATCCTGCATCTAACAATCTAATCATTTATGGCACCCCCAATTAAATTCATATAATAACTTTCGAGTGATTCCTCGTGTTCATGAATCTCCTCCACCATTAACTGATGATTAGATAGCTCAGTAATAAAACTTGATAAGTTATACTTTCCATAAACATTGATTGTTCTTCGATCAATAACCTCATAAGGAATCTGGCACTTTTCAAAGTATTTAACAAATTCTGTTGGTTGATTCACCGTTAACTCTATTTTACGTTCTAATTTTTTCATCAATTCTTCATGACTTATTTCTTCAACGATAAACCCCTTATCTAAAAAACCATAATGAGTCGCTATTTTTGATAATTCGTCTAAGTAGTGACTCGAAATTAAAATCGTGATTCTCTTTTCACGATTTAATTTTAAAATCAACTCTCGGATTTCAATAATCCCTTCGGGATCTAAACCATTAATCGGTTCATCTAAAATTAAAAAGTCGGGTTGATTAGCAAGTGCCATCGCAATTCCTAACCGTTGCTTCATCCCTAAAGAAAAATTTTTAACCTTCTTCTTTCCCGTATG
>DKYS01000137.1:3392-4622 GCA_002493395.1 Turicibacter sp. UBA7094
ACTAACTTATATTGGTCAATCAGATTATCTCGTGCCGTCATCTCACCGTAAATGGACGGTGTTTCGATAATGGCTCCCATTCGCTTTCTAACCTCTGTGATCTTTTCATGATTCAACACACCATAAATGGCATACGTTCCGTTAGTTGGCTCTTGTAACCCGCAAATAATCCGAATGAGCGTCGTTTTTCCAGCACCATTTTTCCCAATTAATCCATAAATCGCCCCTTTTTTCACATGAAGATTCAAATGCTTTAAAGCCGTAAAATCTTTGTATTTCTTTTCTAAATTAGTAGCTTCTAAGACGAACGTCATATCATCACTCCTTTCATAATACACTCACTATACAATAAAAGGATTAAGAAAGCGAAAAAGAAAAGGTTAAGATTTCGTAAAGATTTTTATTCCTTAAGTTTAAATCCGACTCCCCAAACTGACTCAATATAATTCTCATTACTTACTTCTTTAATCTTCTTTCGAATATTACTCATATGAACCTTTAAGGAGGACTCATCACAAGCCCCAGCCCCTACCTCATCACTTAACAAATCCAATAACCTACTTTTAGTAAGAACTTGGGTCGGGTGTAACAATAATTGTTTTAAAATAGCCGTTTCCGTTCGTGTTAAATGAATCCTTTCACTATTTAACATCAATGTCTGTGTCTCTGCTAACAATTCTAACCCTTTATATCTTAGCGTCCCCATTTGGGCCCTATTATTATTTAACCTTAATTGGACCTCTATTCTTGCCAATAATTCATCTGCATAAAAAGGCTTCGTGAGATAATCATTTGCTCCTGATAATAAACAATTCACCTTATCATCAAGTGAAACTTTAGCACTCAATACAATAATAGGTGCCCCGTTGTTTCTCTCAATGATTTCCTCCCCCTTCACTCCCGGTAAAACTAAATCTAAGAGTATTAAATCGTACGCGTCTTTTTCTAATAATAATAAGGCTTCCGTTCCAGAGTAAGCACAATCAGTAGAAAAGCCATGCCGTTGCAACAATTCTGTAATCATTTGTTGAATACTTACGTCGTCTTCCACAATTAAAATTTTAGCCATCCCATTTCCTCCAAAAACATTTATGATTTTCATCTGTCTTATAACATCAAACAGATACCAACAACAAAGAAAAAGCGGTGGTTACCTTAACATCCCACCGCTTTTTTTATTGCCTATTCGTCGTCACGTAACACCCAATCTGCTCCCTTAAATGGTTCTAC
>DKYS01000046.1:0-2931 GCA_002493395.1 Turicibacter sp. UBA7094
GTTCCATCCTTTGATGTTCCACCACGATGACTCAGTGATTTTAATAGCGTCATCCCTTGTTCAATAATGTCGTGGCTATATGTTCCGTCAAGATTGGCAATCGCTCCAATCCCACAATTCGAATGATCAAACATACACTTCCTCCTTACTCCCATACCTTCATTTTTAGATACTTATATTAATTATGATATGAAGTCATATTCACGTCAACTCATCAAATGGGTTTTCTCACATTTTTTACCGTTAAAACATGAAAGCGACGCCGATGAACGGCGTCTATACACAACAAATCTATGCACCTATAATTCTCTCTTCTTTAAAAAAGTAGAAATTTAAGAATTAAGTTTTGGTGGTTTTACCTTTTTAACTTTATGGTTGAAGGAACCACGTCTCGTTAACAAGGAAAACATCTCAATTATCAGAACAACTGTTGCTACCAAATACAATATCCAGCTTCCTTGAAACATAACTGCCGCAATGGATACTAAGTGTCCCCCTTTAGGCACTCGACTTTTCACACAAACTTGATAGGCATACGCATGAAGTAAAAAAAGGATCACATAGGTCACTGTATTAATCATGAAATCTCCCGTTAAAGGAGCAATGAATTCTTTCGTTACGGGTGCTAACATAAAAAGGATCACCATCTGTATCAACACAAGGGCTAATTTTAAAAACACCATTTCTCGTCTTATCACAACACCATCCCACCTTCTGATTGATTATCACTTATATCGATAGCTTATGCAAAAGCCTATAAATCGTCACTATTGTCCACCATTTTTATGATATAATAGGAAAAAATTGATGCCTTTTGATGAATGGGATGTGATGATATGAATTTAAACCACCTTGAATATTTCCGCGTGCTCGCCCACCTTGAGCACTATACCCAGGCGGCTAAAGAGTTGTCGATTACCCAACCTAGTTTAAGCCATGCCATTTCCATGCTAGAAAAAGATTTAGGAGCCCCTCTTTTTGAGAAACAAGGGCGAAATGTCCGACTCACTCGATATGGGCGATTTTTTTTAACGTATGTTGAACAAGCCCTCGATGAGATCAAATTAGGTGAACAAAAATTAAAAGAATTCTCCTACCAAACCGATGGAATCATCCGACTAGGGTTTGACCCCTTACTCGAACCGACCTTCGTTCCTCATCTGATGCAAACCTTCTTAACAGATCACTCCCTAACATTCACCTTGAAGCAGGCTGACCGATTAACATTAATTGACCATTTAAAGATGGGAACTCACGATCTAATCATTTGCACCCATCCTCCTCTTGATGCCGACCTTGATCAAACTCCCATCATGACATGGCACTGGCACCTCCTCGTCTCTTCAACCCATCCATTCGCCTATCAGAGTGACATAACCTTACAGGAACTTCGAGAACAACTTTTGATTCTCCCCCCTACTCAAACCCCAGGGCACCTAGCCATCAACAATTTGTTCCTGCATCAACACCTGCCGCTTCCTAACACACTTGAAATTGACCAAACGGAAACTATCCTCGAACTCGTGGCCCTAAATTATGGCGTAACCCTTACCTTAAACACATCCCCCCTAAATCGACAAGATATTCAATCCATTCCAATCACTCAGACATTAAAAACGGAGGCTTATCTTCTAACTTTAAAAAATCAATCCCTTACCCCGTCTGCCCATCTATTTAAAGAATTCCTTCTTAAACAAAAAAGCTGAGTCCCCCTACCCGGGGAATTCAGCTTTTTTAAATTCCAATTCTATCAATCACTATACTCGATCCGCATTTTTGATCATAAACAGGGTAACCTCTTCTAACAAAAGGAATCTCTCTATACTTTTCCTAAATAAGACAGACTAAAAAAACAGTCGGTTTACCTACTGATTTTTTAGATCGTTTTTTACCTTGTTCAAATACTTCGTAATTAAATTATAGTCATCCTCTGTAATTTCGTGTTGTTCAATCATTTTAAGGAGTTTCACTTCAATTGATTCAATTTCATGTTTATTCTTCATCTTGTTTAAACCCTTCCCTCACAATACGATATTCAATACCTATTACATCATGTTGATAATCATGGTCATAAACCCATAAATCTATTCGATTATCCCAACTACAAGCCCCACACGCATCCAATACAATAGCCTTTTGAGTATCTCCTGTTGGATAAGTAATCTCTAAAACGGTCCCATAATAACTCGGAATTCCACGCTCATTCAATCCGACTTCCATTACTTCATCAATATTGACAGCAACAATTGGGAGCCATTCATACTCTGAATCATAGTAGTGCATAACATTATCAATGACTTTTACCCCATCATCTAGGTAACTAAGTCCATATCCTACGCGAACTTCTCCCGCTGTCACACTATAAAAAGTTTGTCGATAATTTCTAAAAACAGATTCCGTTTCACTTACTCCATCTTCTGTTGTATCGGATTGTTCTTTCGCAACGGTTTGATCTTGACTTTCAGTCACTGACTCCTCAGTTGAAGCAGATACTGAGGACTCCGTTGAATCGGTCAAATCTTCTTGATTCACATCGTCATTCTCTGATTTTGGGGCATTTTCTTGATTATCTTCTTCACGGGTTGCATCCTCTGTACTAGAATCCGTCTCCTCGACTTCTTCCACTTCATCTGTTTCAGAAGTAACCTCATCTATATCAGAATCAGCAACTTCAATATTTTCAGTTTCTATATCCGTATTCGAAACTTCATCTTTTTGTGCCTCATTTTCCTCACCATTCACTGCTATGATGCTATTCTCAACTTCTTCTGAATTCGCCTCCTGTTGAATCGCCATCAATGCTACGCCTAGCTGTTTGAGCGCCGATTCCTTTTGAGCCTGATCATTGTCCGAAATTTCAATAGAATCAGTCATCGGAATCTCTATCTTTTCTTCCAATGATTCTTCTTCTATGTCTGCTATCACTTCAGA
>DKYS01000046.1:3237-5026 GCA_002493395.1 Turicibacter sp. UBA7094
GGTTGCGGAAAGATAAATCCAAGGACAACCATGATATTTACCATTAGATTCAACATATTCCACCTCGATTTTAATGGTTTTAATACATGTATATTATGGTCAATTTTTTATTTTTTACACATTTATCGCCTTTTTTTGTGAGCGAGCTCATAATTTGGTTTTAATCGTCCATACTATAGGATAGATTAACTTCAATTGGCAACACCAACGACTTGTCAAAGCCGTTAAAATGAAGTATAATGAGTCATGTAATCAAATTAACCTGGGGATGTTACGGATTCGACTGGGGCATTTGAGCTTAATAAGCAAGTCGTGTTAACCCACGTTAAAAGGTCGAGGTTATAATAACCGGAAAAACAAACTTACAATTAGCTGCTTAATATAACGTAGCTGCCTACCATTCAATCGCCCATGTTGAATGACTAGGCTCACTCTAGTGGGATACGCTAGTCTGTGCCGTTTGAATAGCCTAGAAGAGATCATCAAACTCGCGGTCTGACAGGTGTGTCGCCTGACCAGTCACCCGTTAAACTTAATAGGAGACTAAACTTGTAGAAAGTTAAGTGGTCGGTGTTTTAGGACGGGGGTTCGACTCCCCCCATCTCCACCAGAATATCCACGTCCGCAACTGTTACAGGAAATTGAACAAAACAAAAACCATTATCTGAGTTCAGATTAAATCTGATTTGAGATAATGGTTTTTTTATTTAATTTCTTAAATTGTCTAGTAGTCTTTTAAATTCTAAATAATTAATTTCTACTCCATCTAACATATCAGCATCATAATTATTTAGATGCTTCCCACTTGTCAAAAAATATATTTCAACAAATTCTAGATTTTCAACAGTATCAATAATGATCTGCAAATTCTTTTTATCAATATTACAATCTGTTATTACTGGGATATGATATTTGCATTTCTTATCAATTACTCCATGTAATACTTCCTTTGTTTTACCATTCTTTGTTTTAAAAGATTGTTCATGAATGATCTTCATTATCTCCTGCTTTTGGATACAGAAATCTGCAAACTTCTTCCTATTATATCCTAAGTCCATTTTTAAATCGATAAAATTTAATGCAATATCATCTTTCATGATTAAGACATCTGGCTTAGATTTACAAACGCAGCATCCGGATTCATCCACTATGCTTAATTGTTGATTTACATACAAAAGTTCTTCTTTTAAATATGAAGCTAATAATAAAGCGAATAAATCTTCTGACTGACTTGAAATACTATGACTTTCTCCTCTTAAAATACGCTTATGGCTACAAACAGTATCCCTTGCTTTCAAATAAAGTTTTGAAATCTCCATTATGTATTTATCTAATAAGTCATATTTGATAGCATCACAATCACTTTCAAAAACATCTAAAAGTTGACCACATTCATAACAATACCGCATAAATGCCAATCTTTCTACTCTACAAAAATTACATATCTTCATTCTTCTTATTTTCCCTATACATAAGCTGAATTTCTTCAAGTGTATATGGAACCTCCTTTCTATGTATCATCGCATGACAATTTGGACAAACAGGAATTAAATCTTTCTCATAATCAATTTGATACTCTTCTTTAACACTTGAAATAGGAACGATATGGTGTACATGAATTAATCCTTTCCCAGCTTCACCATAAATCTTCTCAAAACTAAACCCACAAATCTTACATTGGCATCCATGAATTTTAATACACTTTCTTCTTGCTTCTTGATTACGTTCATAACGATTAACTTTGACCGTTGTTACACTACCTTCGTAGTAGACTTCATTATCTTCTATA
>DKYS01000040.1 GCA_002493395.1 Turicibacter sp. UBA7094
TTGTAGGACGTTTAATCTAAGTGGAGGGAGGTCGTGATGGATTTGTTAAGAATGGTTATTGACCATACCTTTGTGGGAGTAATTGTAAATCGTTATTCTTAAAAGGGGATAGAGGATTAGAAGGGGATAATAGATAAAATGGAGGATGGAGTTTAAAGGGGAAAATTGTCATTTTAGCTCCATTCGTTCGAAAATAACGAATTTTTTTAGGTGTGTACAAACTGTTACGCCTCCTTTCTATTGAAACCGTATTCAGTTTGTGGTAAAGTATAGTTGTTATCACAGACTCGTATGGAGGGAGTTATGGTTTGATCTGGGGGGATAGACCAGTTGTGACGACACGAAAGGAATGTAATCACGTTTATCATCACTCAATAATTCTTCATCTATCAGAGGGAAGAATTGAATTTTTATTCGGATAAAAGGCTACTTCAATCGGAAGTAGCCTTTTTTATGTTAAAATATAGTCATTTTTTAAAGAATCGGTATCACTAAAATCATAACCTTGAAGTAAATTCATATGTGAGAAAAGCTGGAAAAGATAAAGATCGCTCATTAATTCTTCGCTAGAATGATTTCCGTTAGGTTCAATGAGTTCAATCTCAGTTAATGGATCTTCTCCATAATAGGTTTCGATATGGGCAATGAGTTCAATAGAGGGAGAGGGATGGTGTCCCATATACCGTAGCATTCGCTCGATTTCGGCCACGGTTTGTTCAAGGTTTAATTGCTTTAAAGTGATAAGTTCCGAGGAATTAAACGTTTCGTCATATTTTATTTTATAAATACATCGCCCAAGTTCATGAATAACAAAGAAGAGGTAATAAATATCAACATCATTTCCAGTAAAATCGATGGCGCCGTTATGACGCTTATAACTAATGAGGTATTTCATTAAGATCCCCCCCTTAAAATAACTGCTTATTACAGTTTATTCAATAGAAGACGATTTTTTCACAAAATACGTGAATTACTTTAAAAAAGATTCAAAAAAATAAGGGGAGATATTATCGGATTGTTGATTATAAAAAGTGCAGTAAATTGTTTCGGGATAGACTCCGTTTAAATCATATACGTAAAGAAAGTAGTTATCATTTGATAAGTCTTCGATGAAGATTTCCTGGTTTAAAATAAGCTCGAGCGTGCTCGCCCTTAAATTTTCATTTTCCCCCCACACGATGAAATAATGATTGGTTTGATAAGTTTGGCACCGATTGACGTGAGCGTGGGCGGTCGCCTTATGTTCGCCCTCAAAACTGTATCTCCAAAATAAAAGTGCATTAGGTTTATACCAGGCAATATCTAATTGATTCGTTAATTGATCGCGGTATAAGATAAATATCAATTCATCCCACTCTAACTGTTTGATGATTTCGATGTTATGTCCTAACCGTCGGCTTAAATGGGTTCCGATGGTCGAGAAAGAGGCGGTTGTTAAGTGCAGGATAAATAAATCAATAGCGAGTAAAAGAAGCAGTGCGAGTAGACATTGACGTTTGAGTTGTTTAATCATAGGGTCCTCCTAATGGTGAGTCGTCTTTTAAATGTATGCGCAGACAAGGGGCTTTATCATTTCTTAGGAGAATAAATTAAAAACGTGATATAATAAATGAAAAGGCTTTTTTAAGGGAGTGAGAACATGGATTTAATTTTAGCTATTGATCAGGGAACAACGAGTACACGGGCGATTATTTTTAATAAACAGGGTGAAATCATTGAACAGGCTCAGGAAGAAATTTCATGTCTTTACCCGCAGTCAGGATGGGTAGTGCAAGATGCGAATGAAATTTGGATTTCAACCTTAGCTGTACTCAATCGGGTCCTTTTATCTCCTAAAATTGACGTGAATCAAATCAAGGGGATTGGGATTGCCAACCAACGAGAGACTACTCTTTTGTGGGATAAAAAGACAGGGCGTCCGCTCGATTTAGCAATTGTTTGGCAGTCTAGACAAACAGAACCGATTTGTGAAGCATGGAAGGCACGTGGGCTTGAAGAATTAGTAAAGGTAAAAACAGGATTATTAATTGATCCGTATTTTTCAGCCTCGAAAATTCGTTTTTTATTAGAGACGATTCCTGGAATTGAGGAGAAGATTAAAAAGGATGAAGTGTTGTTTGGAACGATAGATAGTTATTTAGTTTGGAAACTTTCTGGGGGCGTGACGCATATTACGGATGTAACGAATGCTTCTCGAACATTATTGTTTAATATTCATACGGGAGAGTGGGATGATGAATTACTGGAGGCATTCGGGATTCCTAAACATATTTTACCTAAGGTTTGCCAGACATCTGAAATTTATACGTATACAGCAGATTATTTAACAGGGCGTTCTATCCCTATTGCATCCGTTTGTGGCGATCAGCAGGCAGCTTTATTCGGTCAAGCATGTTTTGCTAAAGGGGATGTAAAAAATACGTATGGGACAGGATGTTTTGTGTTAATGAATACAGGAACGGAACCCATTCATTCCCATCATGGCTTATTGACGACGATTGCCTGGAAACTGAATGGAGAAGTTTATTATGCATTAGAGGGAAGTGTATTTGTCGGAGGAAGTGCCATTCAATGGTTGCGGGATGGCCTACGGTTAATTAAGCATGCAAGTGATTCAGAAATGTATGCGAATCGGGTGAATGATTGTGGGGGAGTTTATGTCGTTCCTTCATTTGTTGGACTTGGTACGCCGTATTGGGATAGCGAGGTACGCGGAGGAATGTTTGGATTAAGTCGTGGAACGACGAAAGAGCATATCATTCGAGCGACGCTTGAATCCATTGCTTATCAGAGTAAAGACGTTATTTTGGCGATGGAGGAGGATTTGAACCAATCAATTAATCGATTAAGAGTCGATGGGGGCGCTGTTAGAAATAAATTTTTAATGCAGTTTCAAAGCGATCTTTTAGGGGTTGATGTGCTCACATTGAAAGTGACGGAAACAACGGCTTTAGGCGTTGCTTATTTAGCGGGACTTGCGACGGGAGTTTATCGCCATGTTGATGAAATTGCTGAGTCGATTCAGGCGGGTCAATGTTATCAACCACGAATGGAGACTGAACGGCGAGAGCGACTTTATGAAGGGTGGAAACAGGCGATTCAAGCCGTGCGCGTATTTAAGTCTTAGTCTACTAGAAAAATGGTAGAAAAGATTTTCAGGCTAGCTACGCTTGTTAAGTTCACTTCCCAAAGAAAGAGGAGAATAAAAATTTATCTGTCCTTAGATGGACAAAAAATGACAAAATAATTAACATCTATCGCATATAATAAAGGAGCAATAGGGGTGTGATTAGCAAGAGAAAAAACTAGATTAATGAGAGTTGGTGGTATCCAACGATGATTGATTTAGTTTTTTTCTTTTTGAGTAAAGAGCGAAGTTAGGAGATGGAGTTTAGCTTCTAACTTGACGCCCCTTCTCTCCTCTTTGATGTGTTTCTCTGATATAGAAATAATCGGAGTAAGGGGTGATTAAGATGGAAAGAGGAGCCTTTATTTTTTTGCTATAAAGAGGAATAAGAGGGGGAGTTTGATGTTATGGGCGACATTGATATCGCCTCTATTAACGAATAGTGTGGTTTCGGACATGACGTGTGTCGGATCCTTATTAATTATTGGATTGTTTTTGAATATGTTAAAGTAAAATTAATGAATTTTATTCCTGCTATTTTATGCCCATTTTATTATCACTCATTGGTTAATCGTGAAAAAAAGGTGGAAAATATGAAAAATAATAGGTGTTGAGGAAATTAAGGAGTATAATTAATTAAAGACCAGGTAAGCTTAAGAAGAGATTGGAGTGGAGAGTATGATAGAGGATGTTTTTGGGGAAAAATTACCGGGCCAGCAATATACTGATCGCAAAGGTGCTTATGCCATCATTTTAAATGAAAAAAATGAGGTTGCAACCATTAAGCTTCCACACGGTTACTTTTTACCCGGAGGTGGGATTGAAGGTGAAGAAAGTAAGGTTGATTGCCTTCGTCGGGAGTGTTTAGAGGAATTGGGATGGGAAATTGAAATTAATCAATTTGTATGTGCCGCCTCTAATTATCACTATTCCATCTATCGAAAACGGCACTTGCATTCGATTGGCTATTTTTATTTAGCGACTTATGTAAAACAAGTCATGAATCCTGTTGAAAAGGACCATTCTTTGGTTTGGATGAGTTTAGATGCGTGTCGATTGAATCTATTTCTTGATCATCAAGCATGGGCGATTGAAAAGGCGATTGGGCTATTAGATTGTGAGTAGTCAGAGGGAGTTGTGCGCTTTTTGGAATCTTTTGTTAATTGATGATAAGCGATATATTTTGCTTAATAAGGGCACAGAGGATGTGCTATAATAATATAAATCTTTTCTAAAGGAGTGAGGATCATGTTAGATACGTTAAAATTTAGACGTCAAAAATTAGGGGGAAATATTAAAGATAATTCATTATTAGTTATCTTTTCTGGAGAGGCCCCTGTTCGTTCAGGAGATCAGTTTTATGAATATACACCTCACCGCAATTTCTACTATTTAACGAATTTAGATCAACCAAAAATGGCATATGTTTTACGTAAATATAACGGTGTAATGGAAGATTACTTATTTATTGAACAAGTATCAGAAGTTGAAGAAAAATGGACAGGAAAACGTTTAAGCAAAGAAGAAGCAGAACAAAAGTCAGGAATTAAAAACGTATTTGCGATTGATGAATTACGTACGATTCTTGGTCGTTGGTTATTAAATGATAGTTTTGAAAATGCTTATTTTGATTTTGAGCGCGGGTCTTATAATCATCCCGATACAACTCAAATCTTATTTGCTAAAGAGTTAAAGCGCCAATATCCGTTTTTACATGTCCAAAATATTTATCAGCAAATTACAGCATTACGTTTAATTAAATCGGAAGATGAGATTGCGAATATGCGAACAGCGATTGAAAAAACTCGTTTAGGAATTGAAGCATTGATGAAGAATGCTAAACCAGGTTTATACGAGTATCAATTAGAAGCATATTATGATTTTGTGATTAAAACAGAGGGTGTCAAACGTACGTCATTCCATACGATTGCCGCAGCTGGGGCGAACGCAACGGTTTTACACTATGATAAAAGCAATTCTCTTTGCCACGATGGAGATTTAATTTTATTTGATTTAGGGTGTGAATGGAATTACTATTGTTCGGATATTTCACGTACATTCCCTGTTAATGGGAAGTTTAGCGAACGTCAACGTGAAGTTTACGAAGCAATTTTAGAGGCTCAAATGGCAACGATTAATATCATTAAGCCAGGACTTTCAATGCAAGACCTTAACGAATTTGCTCGCAAAAAATTAGCGGAAGCCTGCAAAAAAGTAGGACTTATCGAAAAAGAAGAAGAGGTAGAGAAATATTACTATCATAAAATTGGGCACTATTTAGGATTAGATACGCATGATGTTGGTGGTCGTGGTGGTATCCTCCAACCAGGAATGGTCATTACGATTGAGCCGGGACTTTATATTGCAGAAGAGGGTATTGGAATCCGTATTGAGGACGATATTCTCGTGACAAAAGATGGTCATGAAAATTTATCGAAAGATATTATTAAATCGGTTGAAGATATCGAAAACTTTATGCAAAAATAATTTATTTCCCCTCATGTCCAAATGGCATGAGGGATTTTTTGTATTTAAATTCATTGGCGAATCGGCTGATGTAGGTTATATTGAGTGATAATTTGTCATTTTATCTCTCTGATATGGAGATTTAGGGATTCTTATGACGGACAAAACTTGACAAAGTAAGCTAGTTATTGATACTCTAAAAGTATATACTCATGATGAATAGGGTATAGTATAAAAAGTTTAGTTCAATGCAATGTAACTAAAAATTATCGTACAAGGGAAGGGAAAGCATGGAAAAAAGTAGTACTGGAAAGCTTACGTTAGTATCGCTTATTTTAATGATTTTTACATCGGTTTTTGGTTTTGCTAACATGCCCCGTGGGTTCTTTTTGATGGGATATGCGGCAATTCCTTGGTATCTTGTAGGAGGGATTTTATTCTTTATTCCCTATGCATTTATGATTGCAGAATTTGGAGCAGCCTTTAAAAATGAAAAAGGCGGAATTTATTCTTGGATGGAAAAATCGGTGGGACCGCGCTATGCCTTTATGGGGATTTTTATGTGGTATGCCTCATATGTCATTTGGATGGTTAATGTTGCCTCAACGATTTGGGTTCCAGTTTCGAATATGATATTTGGACATGATACAACGGGACAATGGAGTGTACTCGGATTAACAAGTTCACAAGTATTAGGAATTTTAGGTGTGTTATGGTTGATTCTTGTATTCCTTTTAACCTCTCGAGGATTAGATAGTATCAAAAAAATTACTTCAATAGGGGGAACAGCCGTTGCTTTATTAAATGTCGTCTTATTGGTAGGCGGTTTAACAATTTTAATTTTAAATAAAGGACAATTGGCACAACCAATTCATGATATAGCATCTTCATTTACCGTTTCTCCTAATAGTAATTACCATAGCATCATTTCGATTTTATCATTCTTAACATTTGCTATCTTTGCCTTCGGAGGAACTGAGGTTGTCGGTGGACTTGTTGATGAGACTGAAGATCCAGTTAAAACATTCCCTAAAGGGTTATTAATTGCAGCGGCATGTATCGTTTTAGGATATACCGTTGGAATCTTTATGGTTGGTATTTTTACGAACTGGGATAGTGTTTTATCAGGTGCGGATATTAACATGGGGAACGTAGCTTACGTGGTAATGAATAACTTAGGTTACGAGCTTGGTTCGGCTTTAGGATTTGGAGAACAGGTCTCATTACAAATGGGAGCATGGACGGCACGATTTGTTGGATTATCAATGTTCCTAGCATTTAGTGGAGCCTTCATGACTTTATCGTATAGTCCATTAAAACAGTTAATTGAAGGAACACCAAAGAAAATCTGGCCAAAAAAATTAACAACGATGAAAAATGGATTACCTATAAATGCAATGAAACTGCAATCACTTATTGCGATTGCGATTCTTTTATTAGTATCGTTTGGTGGAGATTCAGCTGCAAAATTCTTCGATAAATTAGTCTTAATGACTAATGTGGCGATGACGATTCCTTACTTATTTATTGCTTATGCTTTCATTTCATTTAAGAAACGTGATGATATTGAGAAACCATTTGTATTATATAAAAATAAGTCAGTAGCCATTGTGATTTCTTGGATTGTAACGTTTATTATTGCATTTGCAAATATATTTTCTATTGTTGAGCCAGTGCCAAGTGGAAATTACGATCAAACATTATGGATGATTGCGGGGCCAACTCTTTTTAGTGCTATTGCGCTTGCTTTATATGCACGCTATGATAAACGTGTAAAATAAATAAAAAAGATGATTACGATTAATTGTAATCATCTTTTTTATTTAGTGATTGATTTGTCTTGAAAGTTGATGTTTATCATGGAAGGTAAGTTCAGCAAATTTAACAAATAAACGACTAAAAGGTAGGAATAAGAAGACAGTTGATAAATTAAAGAAAAGTTGAATGTTAGCAACTTGCCGTTCCGGAGTTGAGCTAAAGATATCTGTTAAATGAATCACTCCGTCTATAAAAGGTAAGAATAAAAGTGTTCCTAAGAGATTGAATGTGAAGTGAATGAGTGCTGCCTGTTTTCCGGCTATGTTTCCCCCTAAACTTGATAATATCGCTGTGAGACACGTTCCAATCTCATGACCAAAAAGAATAGGAATAGCTGTGTGAAGACTAATGGCTCCAGTTGAAACGAGTGAGATAAGGATAGCGGTCGATGCGGAGGAACTTTGGATAAGAAATGTGATAGACATTCCCAGAAGAATACATAGCAGTGAATGGCCTTGAACATTGAAAATGAGTTGTTTAAATAATGGGGATGTTACGATTGGGTCCATAGATGCTTTAACGATTGAGAGACCTAGAAATAACATTCCGAAGCTAAATAGGAAGTACCCAAGATGATGAGGTGTTTTTTTCTTAAAGAGGAGCATACATGAGGCACCAATAAAGATAAAATAAGGGATCATATCTGTGAGATTTAATGTAATTAATTGAGTTGTTACAGTTGTTCCAAGGTTAGCTCCCATAATCACGCCTGTTGCCTGGAGAAGGGTCATTAATCCACTATCAACGAGGCCTACAACGAGAACAGTAATCGCTGAACTACTTTGTACAAGAGCAGTAAAAATACACCCGATTAAGGCTCCTTTGTAGGGTGAGGTAATCGTTGTAGAGACGGTTTCTTTTAATTTATTTCCCGCAAGAGACTTAAGGGCATTACTCATTTGTTTCATTCCATATAAAAATAATGCTAAGCCACAGAATAAGTTGAGGATGATTGGTAGGATAGTCATGTTTGTTCACTCCTATTAGTATTAGTATCTTTAAAAGTGTATGAGATTTAAAGATGCAATAAACCATAAAGACTTCGACGAATTTTATGGTAATAGGAGAAAAAGTGGCCGGCTCAAAATGAAGGACTGTTGAATTAAAAATCTATTTATTGCTGGAACAAAAATCGGGGTGAATGCCGATTGTTCCTCCCTTTCTAAATTAAAACAGAAAAACATCTTTAACGGACGAATGATTTTTATCTTACACTTTATTTCGCTAGCATAAAAAATTCGTTTCCCGTTTTAGAGAGGTCTAGTGGGGATTGAATAAAAAAAAGTCGTCGAATCTGTTGTAACCTTTGTTTATGGAAAGAAAAAGACCCCTTTTTGTTATATCTGAAACTAATAATCCATGTTATTTAAAGGTGATTCACAAGAAAAAAAGGAACTCATCACTTTATGACTATTAAATCTTAGCCATTGTAAGAGAGCTCCTTTTTGTTGTTTTACTTATTTGTAGAATTTCCTAAACTTAAAACATACTCTGCAATATTAATTGAGTGGTCTCCGATGCGCTCAAAGTTAGAAATGGCATCAAGGAAGACAGCACCGCTATGAGCATTACATTTATTTTTACTTAAACGTTGGATATGTTTATCACGTAATAACTCTTCAAGACGGTCGATGTTTTCTTCAAAAATCATTGTATCATTTGCCTTTTCGCGATTGTTAGTTTTATAACTTGTATAAGAAGATTTAATTGATTCGAGCGTGTAGTTATAAATTAACTTTAATTCATCTAAAGCATCTTTTGTAAATGTTAACTTTCCAGTAGATACTTCTTGTGCTAATTCAGCGATATTTTTACTATGATCCCCGATTCGTTCGATATCATTGACGATTTTAATCATTGAAGCAATTCGATTGGTATCGTATTCTGTGATATCGTGGGAAGAAATAGAAACTAAGAACATGGATAAATCACGTTCGAGTCGATTAATCTCAGCCTCATTTTCATAGATTTTTTTTGTATGAGAGAGATCATTCTCGATTAAGGCATTGGTAGCGAGAGTAACAT
Organism: Turicibacter sp. UBA7094; assembly: GCA_002493395.1. Classification (GTDB taxonomy): domain Bacteria; phylum Bacillota_I; class Bacilli_A; order MOL361; family Turicibacteraceae; genus Turicibacter. Next base: position 9,437 of record DKYS01000040.1, read on the forward strand.
TTTCTTTCGCTAATTCAAACATCGTTAAGCTTTCTTGAAAAGCTTGTTCAAAAGCAATTGCCGGCGATTCAAGGAAACGTGGATCTAAACGATTAATTGTTGTTTCACTTGCTTTATCTTTAAGAATTAAGTTAGCTAGTTTAACAAATAACCCTGAAAACGGTAATAATAATGCGGCATTCACAATATTAAAAATTGTATGAGCATTGGCAATTTGTCTGTCAATATCTCCACCAATTGTAATGACAGCTTGTGATAAGAGATTAATAAAAGGCAAGAAGATTAACGTTCCTAGTAAGTTAAACGCTAAGTGAATGAAGGCAGCTTTCTTAGCTACTTTATTGGCGTTTAAACTCGATAATAGAGCAGTGACACATGTCCCGATATTGTTACCGAATAAGATAGGGATTGCGACCTGTAAGCTAATAGCACCTGTTGCAGCTAAGGATAAAAGAATTGCTGTTGATGCAGATGAACTTTGAACGATGGCAGTCATAATCGCCCCAACTAATATTCCTAAGAACATATTTCCTTCAAGAGCCATAATTAAATCTTGGAAGAAAGTGGTTTCGGCAATCGGGCTCATTGAGTCTTTCATCGTTGCTAGTCCCATGAACAGTAAACCGAATCCAAAGATAATTTTTCCAATCTCTTTACGGTTTTGTTGCTTCATAAATAAGATAAGTGCGGCCCCGATAATGATAAATAACGGAATATAATCGTCAATTTTAAATGTGATTAATTGCCCCGTAATCGTCGTTCCGATATTGGCCCCCATAATAACGCCTACAGCTTGGTATAGATTCATTAAACCAGCATTAACGAAACCAACGACCATGACTGTAGTCGCACTACTACTTTGAATAATTGCTGTGACAATTGTTCCTACTAAAGCCCCTTTAAACGGATTCGTAATGGTCTTATCGAAGAAGGCTTTTAAACGTGATCCTGCAGCGTTTTCAAGACCGTCTCCCATAAATTCCATACCGAATAAAAATAGGGCAAGTCCACTAAATAGACCTAGTAAGATGTTTATGTGTTCCATACATTTACCTCCAAATTTTATCCTGTTCAATCATACTACAAAATCGCTTAAATGAAAATAATATGTTAATAGAATAACCCATATTTAAGGCAAAAAACATCATATTTTAAAAAAATAATTATCTTTTTTACTTATTATTAAAATCGTTTTCGTTCACCGAGATTTCTTTTGAATAAATTATCACCTTTTTTCAGGATGATGATAAGAGAGAATGGCATCTTCTTCTAGTCATTATCTTCTCTTATATTTACGGTGCTACGCTTTCGTTTAATTTTAATGAGGATAAAAAGAATGAGACAGTTTCTAAAACGCTAATTCACTCAATTACTTAATAGATTATCTGTCAAAAGGTGTAAGAATTTTTTGATAAGTTAGAATAAATTCATTTATATTTGAAATCATTGTATGTTATTGGGGAAAATGACTAAAACTAACAAAGCTTGGGGACTTATACGTGTGAAAAAATGGATTTTAAAAGAAGGTTATTATATTATTTGGTTTTAAGATATTAATTTAGTATAATAAAATTAATTTGAAAAAAATGTAGATGACTTGAATGGAGGAAATACGACATGCAAAAACCTGTTTTGACGATATCAGAATTACATGCAAATGTTGAAGATAAAGAAATTTTAAAAGGTGTAAATTTAGAAATTAAAGGTGGGGAAGTTCATGCGATTATGGGTCCTAACGGGACAGGAAAATCTACGTTATCCTCAACGATTATGGGGCATCCTAAATATCATGTAACGAGTGGAACTGTCACATTAAATGAAGCTAATGTGTTAGAAATGTCTGTTGATGAGCGTGCTCGAGCAGGATTGTTTTTAGCGATGCAATATCCGGCCGAAGTTCCAGGAGTGACAAATTCAGACTTTTTACGTACGGCGATGCAAACACGTATGGAAGATGGAAAAGATGTTCCATTATTTAAATTTATTCGAGAATTAGATAAAAACGTCGAAAAACTTGAGATGCGTGAAGACCTGCCTCACCGCTACTTAAATGAGGGATTTTCAGGTGGGGAAAAGAAACGAAACGAAATTTTACAAATGTTAATGTTGAAACCGAATATTGCTATCTTGGATGAAATTGATTCAGGGTTAGATGTTGATGCCCTTCGAATTGTAGGAGAGGCTGTAAATTCAATGAGAAGTGAAAACTTTGGATGTCTTCTTATTACGCATTATCAACGATTACTTGATCATATTAAACCTGATTTTGTTCACATTATGATGAAAGGGCGCATTGTTAAATCGGGTGGCGCAGAATTAATTGAGAAAATTGATCGCGAAGGATATGACTGGATTAAAAAAGAATTAGGTATTGATGATGAACGTGTTATTGTTGAAGAACAAAAACGCAAGGTTACATCAATTGGGACATGCGCGACAAAGGAAATGTTGGACCTATAATCTAAGCGGTAAGTGATTGCATAATTCGAATTAAAGTTAAACGTGATAGATGAAAGGGGTCAACGAAAATGACGCAATTACCGAATTGGTTTAATGAAATGCAAAAAACAGCATTGGATAAAATGAAGACATTGGCCTTACCCAAAGCCGATTGTACTGTGATTAAAAATTGGGCGTTTGACCAAATTGATGGGCGACAACCAGGTGAAGTTAATAAAGATGACGTATTGGCATCAGTCGCCTATTTAAATGATGAAACAGAAAAAAATATGATCATCGTTTGTGATGGTGAAATTATTTATAAGAAATTAACGGATTCTTTTGAGGACGTGACCATTGCTAATCTAGAAGAAGCCTTAACAACACATGAAGCGTTATTCAAGCCTTATTTCATGTCTGTAACTCCGATGGAAATGAACAAGTTGGTGGCGACAAATGTGGCGCATGTAAATAGTGGTTTGTTTATTCATGTTCCAAAAAATAAGGTGATTGAGGAAAGCTTAAATGTGATTTATGTCCAATCGAATGGGTCGTTAATAAATCGCACATTAGTGGTAGCAGGACAAAATTCACAATTTAAATATGTTGAAAATTATTATAATCAATCTCAAACAGTTATTAATACCGTTTCTGAGGTTGTTGTTTTAGATAATGCGCAAGTTGAGTATGCGGCGATGGATCGATTACATCAAGAATCAACAGTTTATCAATGTCGTAAAGCCTCTGTGTTGGCAAATGGTAGATTTTTATTGTCTTTAGGAGCACTAAATGATGGAAATACAGTGTCTGAAAATTTGGTGGATTTAAATGGACAAGGTGCTTCGGCATGGGTTAAGACAGTAGCGATTGCAGAAGGTGTACAAAAACAAAATATTACGATTAATATTGAACATCATGCCCCATATACGGAAGGTCATATCGTAAATCATGGAGTTTCAAAGGATAGCGCCCAATTAACATTTAATGGAATCGGGAAAATTAATAAGGGGATGAGTGGATCAAATGCACAACAAGAAAGTCGTGCGATGATTTTATCCGAAACAGCTCGTGCTGATGCGAATCCGATTCTTTTAATTGATGAGTATGATGTTCAAGCGGGACATGCCGCAGGTGTTGGGAAAATTGATGAAGAACAATTGTATTATTTAATGAGTCGTGGATTAACAAGAAAAGCGGCAGAAATTTTAATTATTCACGGATTTTTAATGCCATTCATTGAAGATATTCAAAGTGAAACGATTAAATCGGAGTTTGTTAAAGTAATCGAACGTAAAATCAATGTTTAAAGAGGTGGAAATAAAATGTCAATTGATGTGAACCGCATCCGTGAGGATTTTCCAATTTTAAAGGAAAAGATGAACGGGCGCCCGTTAGTTTATTTAGATAGTGGGGCAACGACATTAAAGCCTCAAGCAGTCATTGATGCAGTCAATTGTTATAATACAAAGACAACCTCAAATGTTCATCGAGGTGTTTATCAGTTGAGTAATGATGCAACCGAACTATATGAGGGGGCAAGGGAGAAGGTTAAGCAATTAATTAATGCGAAGACTTCTTCTGAAATTGTCTTTACGAAAGGGGCAACACATTCTTTAAATTTAGTTGCCCAAAGCTTTGGTTTATATCATTTAAAAGCAGGAGATGAAATTATTGTTTCTGAGCTGGAACATCACAGTAGCTTTTTACCGTGGCAACACGTGGCCCGAGTGACAGGAGCCATTTTGAAATTTATTCCGCTGGATTCAGCAGGACATATAACGATTGAGAACTTTAAAAAGGTTTTAAGTGAGAAGACAAAGGTTGTTGCGATTAACTATGTCTCTAATGTGATGGGATATGAATCACCAATTAAGGAAATTACGGCACTTGCTCATGAAGTGGGGGCCATTGTATCAGTTGATGCAGCCCAAGCTGTACCACACATGAAAATTGATGTTCAAGATCTAGGTTGTGATTTTTTATCGTTTAGCGGTCATAAAATGTGTGGCCCAACGGGTGTTGGTGTTTTATATGGAAGATATGATCTTTTAAACAGTTTAGAACCCATTGAATTTGGCGGGGAAATGATCGATATTGTTGGCGAAACGACATCAACATGGAAGGATGCTCCTTATCGTTTTGAGGCTGGAACTCCTGTTATCGCAGGAGCTATTGGACTGGGAGCAGCTATTGATTACTTAGAATCTATTGGATTCGATGCTATTGCCCAACATGAGTTAGAACTGCGGCAGTATGCGGTTTCTGAGTTAGATAAATTAGGTGGAATTACAATTTTTAATCGGGATGCACAGACGGGAATTATCTCTTTCAATATTGATGGGGTTCACCCACATGATGCGGCAACGATTTATGATGCGGAAGGAATTTGCGTTCGTGCAGGACACCACTGTGCCCAACCGCTTATGGGATGGTTATGTCAACCGGCAACCTTACGCGCAAGTTTTTATTTATACAATACAAAAGAAGAAGTGGATGCATTTGTTGAGGCCACTCGTAAAGGAAAGGAGTTTTTTGACGGTGTCTTTTTCTAATTTAGAGCAATTATATCGGCAAGTCATTATGGATCATTATAAAAATCCTCGTAATAAAGGATTGTTGCAAGAAGATGGGTATCATGAAGTCCATTTGAAAAACCCAACATGCGGGGATGATATTACGGTGCAAGTAAAAGTTGAGGACGGAAAACTTGTAGATTTACGTCATCAAGGAACAGGATGTTCAATTTGTTGTTCTTCGGCGTCGGTTATGACGCAAACATTAAAAGAAAAAACATTAGATGAGGCTCAAAATATTACGAATAACTTCTATGAGTTAGTTAAAGGAAATGAGTATGATGAGGATTTAGATATGGGGGATTCGCCTGTGTATCAAGGTGTTTCAAAATTTCCTGCACGTGTAAAATGTGCAACTATTTCATGGAAAGCTGCGGAGCAGGCAATTAATGAACTAAAAAAATAGGTTAAAATCATACCAAACCGAAATGGAGGGTTACTGGTTGAGCGCTGAAATCAAAGAAAAAAAGCATGAACTTGAAAATATTGTAACAGATTATAAATACGGTTTTAAAACAGAGCATAAAAATTTAAAAGATACAGGAAAAGGAATTTCTGAAGCGGTTGTTAGAGAAATCTCAGCAATTAAGGGTGAACCTGAATGGATGCTTAATTATCGATTAAAGGCGTACGCTCATTTTGCAAAGGCTGAGATGCCCTCATGGGGACCTGATTTATCAGAGATTAACTTTGATGAATATACGTACTATATTAAACCATCTGAAAAGGCTGAGAATAGTTGGGAAGATGTTCCGAATGAGATTAAGGATACGTTCGATAAATTAGGGATTCCTGAAGCTGAGGCTAAATTTTTATCAGGCGTTTCGACTCAATATGAATCAGAAGTCGTGTATCACAACAATCAAAAGGAGCTTGAAGAAGCGGGAGTTATTTTTATGGACACAGACTCTGCGTTACGTCAATATCCGGATTTGTTTAAAGAATACTTTGGTAAAGTTATTCCTTATGCAGATAACAAGTTTGCTGCATTAAATAGTGCCGTTTGGTCGGGAGGATCATTTATTTACGTTCCAAAAGGGGTTAAAATTGAGAAACCATTACAGTCTTATTTCCGAATTAATACGGAAAGCATGGGGCAATTTGAACGAACATTGATTATTGTTGATGAAGGAGCCGATATTCATTATGTTGAAGGATGTACGGCACCGACTTACTCAGCCGATTCCTTACATGCAGCAGTTGTTGAAATCTATGTTCGCAACGGTGGACGTTGTCGCTATTCAACGATTCAAAACTGGTCAAGTAATATCTTAAATTTAGTAACGAAACGGGCTGTCTGTGAAGATTATGCGCATATGGAATGGATTGATGGAAACATCGGCTCAAAAATCACTATGAAATATCCAGCATGTGTTTTAAAAGGTGAGGGAGCAAAAGGAACGACGATTTCAATCGCCTTTGCGGGAGAAGGGCAAATTCAAGATGCTGGTGCGAAGATGATTCACTTAGCACCTAATACATCTTCAACAATTATCTCAAAGTCGTTGTCACGAAATGGTGGAAATGTTACGTATCGAGGAACTGTAGAGCATGGGAAAAAAGCGAAAGGAGCTAAATCTCATGTCGAATGCGATACCATTATCTTAGATAGTCTTTCTAAATCAGATACTATTCCTTATAATATTGTTAAGAATGATGATGTAACGATTCAACATGAGGCGACGGTTTCAAAAGTTTCAGAGGAACAATTATTTTACTTAATGAGTCGAGGGTTAACTGAAGAACAGGCGACTGAAATGATTGTCATGGGATTCATTGAACCATTTGCTAAGGAATTACCGATGGAGTATGCGGTTGAATTAAATCAATTATTGAAGTTAGAAATGAACGGATCAATTGGATAAATAATTAAGGGGAAAAAGGCAATGTCGGCTTATGGACATTGCCTTTTTCTTTGTATATTTTTGTCGGAAAAAGGGATATTAATAGAGAAAGGAATGATAAATCTATGTGTATGAAAAACGTCGGGCGTAAAGACGCGTATATCCGAATTAGTTCAGGTTTAATGCTTATTAGTTTAGGAATTATGAAGCATAAAGGGTGTTTAGCTGCTTTAGGGAGTATCAAGGTTGCCGAAGGGATTACGAGATACTGTCCCATTTTGGATCTCTGTAAGTGTTCGACTATGAGCGATGAGGAATTACTTGAGGACGCGTTAGGAAGTTGTGTCCTAGATGTCGAAGAGGATGATGATGATTTTGAAGAAATAGAGCATGAATGTGGATGTCATTGTGATCATCATGCAGGGGTGTAGAATAGGGGATTACTAAAATAAATTTAGGGTAAATATTTTGAAATTTCCCTTCTGAAAAGTATAGCGGGATATTGTCGGTAGCAAGACAGAAACTTACTTCTGTTAGGTTATTTTATTGATGGTATAGAACTCCCCCTCCACCTTAGTATAAATTTTTCTAAAAATAAAAACTATCTGTCAGCCAGATAGTTTTTATTTTTATGTCTATCATCAAGAGATATGTTAAACTAGCGCCTTTTTATAAGGGGAAGTCATCTACCTCTAAGTCGCAATTAGGATTGGTAGAAGGTTCGGAAATTTCTTTTAGAGCAATTTCAGCACGTCCATCGGTTAGTTGATGAATCGCTAAATCTCCCAGTGTAATCATTCCAACTAATTGTCCGTCATTATCCGTAACAGGGAGGCGGCGAACTTGTTTATCAGCCATTAATGAGATAGCGTACCCGATTTCTTCCTCCTCTTTAATGGTGTAAACCGGCTGGGTCATTATTTCTTCAACCTTCGTATTCATCGATAGAATATCAGCGAGGGCTCGAACCACAATATCGCGATCGGTAAGAATACCAATGACATGAGAGGTATCATCTATAACTGGAACGGAACCAATGTTATGTTTTTTCATGAGTCGTGATGCATTTAAAATGGTATCATGTGCGGTAACGGCCTCAATACCATCCGTCATAAATTGTTTTACATTCATGAATAGGACTCCTTATCTTTTTATAGTTATCTTTAGTTTGTGCAATCACCAATGTCTTATGCCGTTATTTTTAATCATTATTTTGGTTAAGATTAGCAATCTCTAATAGTTGATGAATTTCAGTGAAAAGTCTAACTCTTTTAAGTTGTAGGGAAGTTGGTAGAATAATAATTTTTTTGGTAAATTATTAGCATGAATGATTAAAGGGGTGCATATGTTATAAGGAGGTGATAATCGTGTTAAACATAAATAAAATTAACATTGAAGGTTATGAATTCTTAACTTATGAAGTGGCGTTACCTAAAACAACATTATTTATTGTGTCACATGAAGAGGTAGGCTATATTATGTGCGCAGCTCTTGATATCGATTTCTTTAATAATAGCGAAAAGCTAAGAGCTCGTAAAATCATTGCAGGGCGCGCTGAAGGAGTTCGTAGCATTCAACAACTTTTAGAGGCTCCACTTGCAAAAGTAACAGTTGCATGTGAGGAGTTAGGAATCAAACCGGGAACAATTGGTAAAGATGCATTAGTTTTAATGGCAAAGAGTGCCGAAAAATAGTAGGGGAGAAAAGGTTATCTTAATGAGGGATAACCTTTTTTATTGATATTTTGTTTTTTTTTGAAGATGAAAGGGAGGACTTGGTGGATATTTGATAAAAGAGGCCACTTGTTTTCTTAGTAAAAAAGTATAAAACTATGATCCGTATTTCAAATTTAGACAAATCAATTCCCTATTCTACGCTATAATAAAGGAATAAATGATTACCATATAAGTTCGAATATCGGGTGACATCCGTTCTTTTGAAGCCAAGATGTGGAAGATCATTTAAAAAGAACAGGCGTCACACTATTATTAAGGGGGAAGTTTAATGTTTGAATTTGAATTAGCACAGGAAAATCGGAACTCATTTAAAAATGAAATTAAAAGTAACTTAGCAAAAAAAGTGAAGCCATATTGTGAATTTACAGATATTGATCGCTACTTTTTTAGCGAGGGAACGCACAAACAATTGTATAAAAAGTTTGGTGCGCATGTTGTTCGTGATGAGTCAGAAATTTTAGGAACATATTTTTGTGTTTATGCTCCTCATGCTAAGCATGTGGCGGTAGTTGGTGATTTTAATAATTGGAATGGAGAGCATCATGGGATGATTGGTGATAGTGGGATTTGGTCACTTTATATTCCTAAGTTAAAAGCAGGTCAGTTATATAAATATGAAATTACAACTTCGTGGGGGGAACGAATTCTTAAGGCAGATCCATATGCCTTTTATGCTGAAAATCGTCCGAATACGGCTTCAATCATTTATGATATTGAAGGCTTCACTTGGACGGATGAGGCTTGGGTAAATCAACGTAAGCAGTCTAACATTTTTGAGCAACCGCTTAATATTTATGAATTGCATTTAGGATCTTGGCGTCGTGGGGAGGAGCTTATCGAGAATGAATCATTCCATACGTATGCTGAAATCGCAGATGATTTAATTCAATATGTGTTAGATCATAGCTACACGCACATCGAGTTAATGCCCCTTTATGAACATCCATTTGATGGTTCTTGGGGATACCAAGCGACAGGATATTATGCGGCAAGCAGTCGTTATGGAGAGCCTAAAGATTTAATGATGTTTATTAATCGCTGCCATGAAGCAGGAATCGGGGTTATTATGGACTGGGTTCCAGGACATTTCTGCCGTGATGCCCACGGATTATTTAAATTTGACGGAGAACCAGTTTATGAATATCCATTTGCTGATGCGGCTGTTTCAGAATGGGGAACTGCAAATTTTGATTTGGCTAAAGGAGAAGTTCGTAGTTTCTTGATTTCAAATGCGCTATTTTGGATGAAATATTATCATGTTGATGGGTTCCGTGTCGATGCGGTTGCTAATATTATTTACTGGGGGGGAAATAAAGATCGCGGTGAAAATCATGGAGCAATTGAATTCTTAAAACGTATGAATACAGAAGTTTTTGCAGAAGATGATAAGATTTTAATGATTGCTGAGGATTCAACAAGTTATCCTTTAGTTACAGCTCCTGTTTCAGTTGGGGGATTAGGATTTAGTTATAAATGGAATATGGGATGGATGAATGATACATTAGATTATATTGAGTTAGATAATATTTATCGTCCATATCATCATAATTATGTGACATTCGCAATGGCTTATGCTTATAGCGAAAATTTCATTTTACCATTTTCACATGATGAGGTTGTACATGGTAAAAAATCATTAGTAGATAAAGCGCCAGGAGATTATTGGCAAAAGATGGCTCAATTTCGCTTGTTAAGTACGTATCAAATGACATTACCGGGTAAAAAACTAAACTTCATGGCAAACGAAATTGCGCAATTCCATGAATGGAAAGATAAAGAACAAGTTGACTGGCATTTATTAACGTATCCAGCACATGATGCTTCAAACCGCTACATCAAGGACTTAAATAAAGTGTACTTAAATGATGCAGCATTTTGGGAGTTAGATCACTCATTTGAAGGGTTTGAATGGATTGATGTTAACAATAATGAACAAAGCATGTTCTCGTATATTCGTCGTGCAAGAGATCGTGAGGATTTTACGGTTGTTGTGTTAAACTTTAAACCAGTTTCTTACCATAACTATCGAATTGGGGTTCCACAAGATGGTGAATATGTTGAGATTTTAAATAGTGATCGTGATTATTATAATGGATCAAATCAGTATAATGGGTTGCCATTAGTTGCGTCTGAGGGAGTTTGCCACGGAAAACCTTACTTTATTGAAATGACAATTCCTCCTTACGGAGCAGTTATCTTAAAGTATCGTGCAAAAGCAAATGAGGAAATGACGTTAGAAGAAGAGAACATG
>DKYS01000083.1 GCA_002493395.1 Turicibacter sp. UBA7094
AGATAAAGGTTTTACATTTAACCACACAAAAACTATCACTTATGTTTATAGTAATCTAATAATTAACGGGAGTGCAATTGAAAAGTTAACATCTCTTTTATAAAATTATCCATATCAACTAGAGATATGGAGGCGTTAGGAGTGTTAACCTTGGAGAAAAAAGAAAAGATGATTCGCTTATATCTAACCGGTTTATCTTATACGGAGATTGCGAAAGAAATTGGTATGACAAGACAAACCGTCAGTAAATATATTAAGCAATATGAAAAGGATTTGAAAGAACTAGAATTGGCAATCACCACTCAGGAAAAAGAACAGATTATTATTCGTTCATCGGCTCCACCTAAGTATGATATCAGTAATCGTCAACGATTTAAGTTGACTCCTGATGTTGAAGAAATGATTAACGTTTGTTTATCAGAAAATAAACAAAAGATTCAACAAGGTAAACGTAAACTTATCATGAAAAATACAGATATTTATGAGTGGCTACGTTCTAAAGAAATTGACATTAGCTATCGTTCTGTCTGCGCCTATGTTGCTAAACAAGATGAGCGATCAAAGGAAGCCTTTATTAGACAGGCATATGAACCCGGACTAGTGGCCGAATTTGACTGGGGAGATGTGACGCTTTATATTGAGCAACTAAAAGCAGAGCGTCGCTTTAAAATTGGAGTCTTTAGTTTAAAATATAGCGATAAGCGATTTGCTTATCTGTACTCACACGAAAATACGGAAGCCTTTCTTGATATTCATACTCGTTTCTTTGAAGAGATTCAAGGTGTTCCAACCGAAATTGTCTATGATAATGCACGTGTTCAGGTTAAACATTTAGCTGGCGGTGAAAAACAACCGACTGAAGCTGTTAAAAAACTAACCAACTACTATGGTTATCAAGCGAGATATACAAACCCATATAGTGGCCACGAAAAGGGGCACGTCGAGCGATCGGTTGAGTTAATTCGCCGGAAAGCTTATAGTAAATGTCATCGTTTTAACACCATTGCTGATGCCGTTTCTGCACTTTTAGATGCAACGACTCGTGAAAACCAAAAAATAAAACAACGAACATCAACATCTGCAGATGCGGTATTTGCACAAGAACAGAACCATTTACTTCCTTATCGGGTTCCACTTGATACGTCTTTAACTTCTACTTATAAAGTGAATAAATATAGCTTTATCCATGTAGATTCAAACTTTTACTCCGTTCCAGACTACTTAGTTGGTAAAGAGGTGACCGTCCGAAAAAATATTGAATCGATTAAAGTGTATTATCAGGACCGCTTTTTATTCAAGGCTAAACGTCTAATTGGGCGCCATCAATATCATATTGACATTCACCATTATTTAGCGACATTAAAAAAGAAGCCTGGGGCAATTGCACATAGCTTGGCTCTAAAACAAGCGACTCCCTGGCTTCAAAACATATTCCAAACCTATTATAACACAAATCCACGGGATTTCATCTATCTCTTAACAATCATTGAACAAAACTCGCTTGAAACGGTTCAATTTGCGATTGACTGGTTACAACGTCAGGGCCTCCCCATTCAAAATGATCAAATCATTAATTATTTAGTTGGCTTAAATTCAAAACCTTCTCCATCAAAGAATTTAGGAGAACCCCCTATTGAAGAAGCCTGTTATCATCAATTATCTGAAATTAGTTCTATTTATAGTCAAGGAGAAAACTCATGGATCAATTAATTAAAACTTATACAAAAACCTTACGCTTACCCTATATTCATCAAAATATTTCAGTCCACCTCGAACAGGCTCGACTTGAAAATCAATCCTATGAAGAATTCCTGACTCATCTTTTTCAATATGAAGTAGAACTTAGGCAACAAAATAGCGTGAATGCTCGTATACGAGCGGCTAAATTTCCCTATTTGAAACATTTAGAAGAACTTGATATCCACGCCTTACCCTTAGAGGCACAAAAACATTATCAAACCTTAAAAAGCTTAGATTTTATCGAAAAGAAACAAAATGTCATTCTGGCGGGTAATCCTGGGACAGGTAAAAGTCACACCGCTATTGGATTAGGAATTAAGGCTTGTCAAGCTGGCTATCACGTCTATTTTGCCCACGTTCCAACCCTAATTATTGAATTAAAAGAAGCAAAGAATGAGCGTGTCTTACAGCGTTTAAAAAGAAAGCTTGATAAATACCATCTCGTCATTTTAGATGAATTAGGATACATTTCATTTGACAAGGAGGGGGCAGAATTACTCTTTAATTTTATTTCTACACGCTGTGAAAAAGCATCCACGATGTTTACTACCAATTTACCTTTTTCAAGATGGAATGAAATCTTTCATGACCCTATTATTACAGCAGCGATGGTCGATCGTATTACCCATCAATCCTATGTCATCAACATGAATGGTACAAGTTATCGTGTCCAACAATCACGACAATTCTTAGAAAATGAAGAATAGTAACAACGTTAAAAATTAAATTGCAATTAAGTTAACTTTTCACTTGCAATATACAACGTGACTTAATTTCCATTGTTTCTTAGCTTTGTTCACTTTCTTTTTGATTCTCTTCTATTATCCAATCTCCTTTCAAGCATAATAAAAGAGCATACCTTAAAGACGTGCTCTACACATATTCTAATTCGTGATACTTACACCCTCTACATTTTTCCTTCCAATTCGAATCTTTTAAAATACAACTAAATGGAATAGTAGATTCTATAAATATCTCTTCACAAACATCCACAATCATAGAACATTGATGAATATATATTAACTCCTTCATCAATGGACATTCAATTTCAGGACGATACTCTCTTTTACTCATCATGGACCACCTCTAATAACCTTTTGACTTTAAAATCAACTAGGGTCTATAAGATAGACACTTGAAAAAAATGCGATCTTATAGGTTCTAGTTTAAGACATGATTTATACATATTCTAATTCATGATACTTACAACCTCTACATTTTTCCTTCCAATTAGGAACGGCTAACACTTCCTCACAACGAAGAACCGTTTTTTTTAAAAATCCTTCACATACGTCGACAGTCAAGGAACAATCCGTTATAGATATAGGACCTTCGAGTAAAGCACACTCTATTTCATCTGGATATTTATTGACATCATTCATCTTTAATCACCCTTAATAGTTCTTTAACTTTTGGATCAAACTCCCCTTTTTTATAAGCGGTAGACACTACTCTACCATCATTGACTATAGCTATACCATCTTCTTAAATATATATCAAAGATTTACCTTTCCAACGGTTCACTACAATCTTTGTATTAACAATAAAGTTTTGTGCCTCTTCTTCAGTCACCCCATGCTTTCTATCCTCGTGGATATGTTTTTTTTTGCGAAATCATAACTTGATAAATTAGATAACTTAAATTCTTTTAAGATGTCTCCTCTAAAGTTAATCACTTTAACTGTTTCACTCAATTTATGATGCAATTCATATCTAATGTTATTATATCATCATTTACCATCGATTCAACCACTGGAATATCCATCATCTGATAACGTGGAGGTAAGGGTGGGTAATTCTCACCCGTAATGTCATTTTTAATCTCATATTCTTCCCTAGTATCTAACCCTTGATAAAACTCACTTGTACGATTGTCGTAATCGGGATTCATGTCTATCTCCCTTTTAAGTATAACTATCTTTTTGGACTTAGTTGATAATAGTTCTCATAAATCTATCTGCCTCACTAAAACTCGCATTAAAGACTTTCATAAAGTCCCCTACCATTTCATCCTTCGACTTTCCAATTTATCCAATGCGCATTTTTATCATTACTCTTATAACCAGTAAGCTAACCGAAAAAGTAGTCAACAAACATATCTATAATGTAATAACGATGCCCCCATCAATCCTCTACATTTTTCTACTTTCTTTATCAACCTCTCAAAGCGTCTAGGTTATCAACACAGCTTCCACGATCTTAGACATACTCACCATGAAGCAGGTGTCGATCTTAAAATTATTCAGGAAAGATTAGGTCATGCCGATATTGCCACTACAATGAATGTTTATAGTCACATCACCACCTCTTTTGAAGAAGATGCCATCGATCATTTAAACCAAAGCTTCAAATCTTAACAGTTTCTTTCATCATAAAAAATTTGGATGGCAAATTGGTGGCAAAACGCTAAAATCCATAAAAAAAGACTTCAAGAACCGAAGCTCTCAAAGCCTTAAAACGTTGTCGTTTCAATGGTTTTAACGATTGAAATAAACAGATAGGTTTATCAAGCGTTAATTATCCACGTGAAACGTAGCGTCCGTCATTTGTATTAATGATTAATTTATCCCCAACTTCCACGAATAATGGAACTTGTAATGAATATCCTGTTGAAACTGTTGCACTTTTTGTTGCATTTGAAGCGGTATTTCCTTTAACACCTGGTTCACACTCAACAACTTCTAATGTTACTTTTTCAGGTACATCTACCCCTAAAATTTCACCGTTAAATGTATTGATTTTAACTTCCATTCCTTCAACTAAGAAGTTTTTCTCTTTTTCTAACTGTGCAACTGGGATTTCTAATTGCTCATATGTTTCATTGTTCATGAATACATATTCTTCACCCATTGAATATAAGAATTGCATAGTTGCTTTTTCAATGTGAGCACGTTTTACTTTCTCACCTGCATTAAACGTATTATCGATAACAGCTCCTGTACGTAAGTTACGTAATTTTGAACGTACAAACGCTTGCCCTTTACCTGGTTTAACATGTTGGAATTCAATAACTTGGAATAAGTTTCCATCATAGTCAATCGTCATTCCCGTTTTAAAATCATTTGTTGAAATCATAAAAATCCTCCTTGCACACGATACAAATTACATCTACTTATAGAATAATCATTTCCCTTTTAATTATAACATTTATCAAAAAATTGTCCATGCTCTGCTCCCCTTTTTTCCCCAATTCCTCATCTTTTTTAAAGAAGCTACCTATTCTTCTCCACCTTATGCTCCTTCTACGAACCAAAATTGCCTTCTATCTATTATCTCACATAAAAGATGAAGAACCTGTTCTCTCTCTCGAATAAAAGGAAGAGATCATACTTTGAATTTTACTTCATAGGACAAAAAAAAGTGCTTTATTTTTATTTAAAAATTCTGTAAAATATTATTATAAGTCATAAGATAAGGAGGTTTGAATCATGAATTGGGGTTTAATTATTTTTGCGATTCTTTTAGGTATCGCTTTAGGATTATGGATTATGTTACGTCGCGAATCAAAAAAAGCTGTAACCCTTCTATCAGAAAAAGAATTCGTTGAAAACATGCGTAAAGGACAACTGATTGATTTACGTAAAAAGGAAGAATTTGATGCAGGACATATTAATGGAGCTCGAAATATTCCATTCGTTCATTTAACACGTAACCCCGGAAAGTTACGTCGTGATTTACCCATTTACTTATACTGTGAAAAAGGGAAGGTTTGTAAACGTGCTGCATTAGTCCTTTATGGTAAAGGATATGAAAATATTTACCAACTTCAAGGTGGACTCACAAATTGGACAGGACCTTTAAAGAAAACCTCTAAAAAATAATCGCCTTTTTAAAGTAAACAAAAAAGATGCCTACTTAAAGCATCTTTTTTTTGTTCTATTCTATTCAGTCGCGCGAAAAAAACCGTATCCTTTTGTAGTATTTATCCCTGTTTAGGAAGTGTATAGAAATTAATACACTCACTCGAATAGAACGTTCAGGAGAACGAGATATTAATTAAAAATATTCTTCAATCTTCTGTCATCAATTGTGATTAACTCTCATATGATGAATTGGGAAGACTTTTAATTCCCATAT
>DKYS01000044.1 GCA_002493395.1 Turicibacter sp. UBA7094
CATTTAACGAACCTCCTCTATTATAGCATATTCAGGATTTCAAATAATCCTCTCTCTTATAAATACGCTCATTAGCGGCGATTTCCTTTTTTTGCACATAAAAAAACTCCCAAAAGGGAGTTATTTATTATCGTTTAGTCTCGACGGGTTGAATCCAAACCCCTGGATAATTCGAATGGGTGAGTGCCTGTTGAACTTTTTTCGCTTCATTTAAATCAGAATAAGACCCGCACACTACGCGATAATAGGTTTCAGTTTTTAAAGGTTCTGGACGATCAACAACTTCATGTCGTGCTTCCCGTTCATAATTCATATTAAAGGCTTTACTTAATGCCACAACGATTGCCTCAACATAGGCATCTTCTTGATTTAAGAAGGTATACAAATCACCCTCATTATCTAAATAAAACATCTCGATAATGTCGCAAGAGACACCACCACGCCACGCCTCACGAATAATTCCATAATAGTCTGTATAACTATACGTTTGTGTAAATCTTAACGTTTGCGGATTAATATGGCGGTCGTAAAATTCCCCCGTATACGCACGTGAGAAAATTTCTCGAAACGCATTAAGATGGCTTAATTCTTCTTGTAAATAATACTCAAAGCGAGCACTATCTTCAGCAAGTGGGACATAAATTTCAGCTCCGTGTAACTTTCCTTCTCCTCCGGAACTGTTAACGTGAATACTAATCGCTAAATTCGGTTGTAACTCCGCAATTTGACGACCACGTGCCGAAGCATTTCCAACATACGTATCGTCAGTTCTTAGCTGCGTGACCGTAAATCCAATTTCTCTCAATCGGTTGGTTACTTTTGTTGCCACACGCAACGTAATATCTTTCTCACGGTATCCATTGTAATGAGCACCGTTATCCCATCCACCATGACCGGCATCTACAACAATATAAGGCATATTTATCACTCCTTCATTCAACACTTCCTGCCCTCTTATTATATATGCCTTCAATCGGTTGGGCGTATGGGCACTGATAAAAAAACTTCTCCTTCAAGTAAAGTTTTTCTTTTTACCCTATTTCTTTACTATCAAAAGGTCACTTCATTCTCTCAAGATTCCATACATCTCCAAAATAAAAAACCTAACATTTAAAACCAAAGGAGTCACTTAATCCCGACTCTCCTCTTTTTCTCATCCTATTAACATCAAAAAAAGCACCAGACATTAAATCTTGGTGCTTTATATCCAAAAAGCCTATTCATGTTGATGCAACACATGCACTAACCCTTGCTCATATAACATTTTAATGTGCTCATCATCGAGTGAATAATAAACCACCTTTCCAACTTTGCGGTAGTTCACAAGATGAGCTTGACGCAACACCCGTAATTGGTGTGAAATAGCCGATTGCGTCATTTCTAATAATGATGCCAGATCACACACGCACATCTCAGACTGAACGAGAGCCGCTAAAATACGAATACGCGTTAAATCTCCCATTGCTTTATATAAATCTGCCAATTTTAATAAATCCTCATCCTTTGGCATCTTTTCTTTCACTGTTAAAACGACTTTATCATGAATAGCCTCTATGCTACATGTTTCCATTTCGTCACCTCATTTTTGCATCTTGTAAAAATTATAAGGCGAACCACGATAAAGTGCAAGAGGTGAATTATTTCTTTCGATCAACGAGCCATGACTTAACTAGGGCTAAATGCTCGCGACATTCCCATTTATATCGTTTTTTAGAGGGGGTTTTGACCCCAATCACCACGTGTGGTATTCCTAAGCGACGAGCTAGCAACGAAGTTCGAACACTATGAAACTCATTCGTCACAATAGCAACTTTTTCACCTGTTAAGAGTCGTTTTGAAAATAATAAATTTTCAAATGTATTAGATGATTGATCTTCTACGAGAATTCGCTCCTCTTCAATCCCATACTCCTCAATGAGGACTCGTTTCATCACTTGTGCCTCAGGTGGAAGTGTATCCGTTCCTTTTCCTCCCGTCACAATCACTTTTAGGTTAGGGTTTTGTTTGAGTAAATTTGCCCCCATCTCCAGTCTTGCACGAAGCGTTGGCGATAATTCTTGATCCTTTAAACAAGAACCTAAAATTAAAAGGTCTTTCATATCTTTGGTGACTTGATGCTTTAGCGATTGATTCATTTTAACATGTATCCCTATAAGATAGACAGCAACTGTTGTAAAAATGACAATCATTGAAATCCCCTCCTCTCCCTTCCTACTACCAACCTATGCCCAAATTCCTCAAATGGTGAGGAGAATCCATCCCAAAAAGAGGGCAAATCCCCCCACTTTTTGCATAGATTATAGTAAGAAGTTTACTCTTAACGATAAGGAAGTGAAAAAAATGAAAGCACATCCATTAGCAACGACTCGCTACTTGATTCAACCCGGTGATACCATTAAAACCATCGCCACTCAATTTGATACGACCCCCATTGAACTCATGAAACTAAATGGAAACAAACCCCTTATCATTCAACCCAAACAATTCCTGATTGTCCCTCTTCCCCTCAACAAAAAAACTCATGTGGTGGCCGAAGGAGAATCTTTACAAGATCTTTTAGTCCGCTTCAAATTAACACCTGATGAAATCATCCATCTCAACCAAGATCTTTTCTTACAACCAGGACAACTGATTACAATTGAACCTTAAGAAGCCGTCTCAAAATAACGATGATTATATTATTATCCATCCCCTCCAATCATCATTATTCACGAACTTTGTGACATCCATCGCATGAATCACGACTGCTCATTTTAAAGAAAAATTAGAGTGTATCCTACCTATCTAAAAAGCAGCCATTAGGCTGCTTTTTTATTTGAAGTCACAAATAACAATTGACTCTATTGCGTAAGAGTG
>DKYS01000120.1:0-1184 GCA_002493395.1 Turicibacter sp. UBA7094
CTGAATAAATAAAAACTCCTAGTTCCCCTTCTATGAAACGACATCCTCTATCTCCTCTATTTTCTTAAAAATTTATAGAAAAGATACAAAGTAGCATCCCCTTCACTAACGACTCGCAACTCATCATGACTCTACGACACGTGGATAGTCTTTTAAACGCGTCGATGGTATACTTTTTGAGGTTCATCAAACCGCTCATTTTGCAGTAAAAAAAGGAGGAAACTATTCATGAAAGTTACTGTATTTAACGGTAGCCCTGCAGGTAAGTCGAGCGCTACTCACCTCATCGCATTCCCTACCAACGGAGGATAGCTAAGGGTTCATTTCATTCACTCCTTAGCGCAGGGGACCCACTCTTTTTTAAAAGGAGCTGCTATTGCAGGAGCCGAAATTGAACACGTTTATTTAAAAGATTACAAAATCCTTCAATGTCAAGGATGCTTTGCCTGTTGGTTTAAAACACCAGGACATTGCGTACTTGCTGACGAAATGGAACATCTATTAAACCTATACCGTGAATCAGATATTATCTGTTTTGCAACCCCAATTTATACGTGGAATATGACCGCCCTTCTCAAAAACTTTATTGATCGACTCATTCCATTAAAAGTCCCACAAATGACCGAAACCAACGGTCACCTCGATATGAAAAACCAAGACTCAACCCCTAAAAAAATCGTCATCCTCTCTAATTCTGGATTCCCAGGAGAAAATAACTTTGATGTCTTACGCGCCTCTGTTGCGTGTGCCGAACCGATTCTTGAAATTTACCGAAACTGCGGAAAATTACTGAAAAGCAAAAATCCAGACGTCCTTCAAAAAGTCAACGTCTGGTTAGAAAGTGTTGAAGCCGCGGGCCAAGAACTCGTGTTACAAAATAACGTCTCTGAAGAAATAAAAACTAGGTTACAACAACCCCTCATGACCATTCCCGAATACATGGACTACCTTGGAATGTAAAAAGATGATTCTCTCTTAGAATCATCTTTTTATTATTCATTTTTTCGCTCTTTTAGAGGAAAACATCAAATATTTTACCAACTCATCACCCTAAACATATTGCGAAGCAGACACTGAAATAGTATGCGCACACTAAGACAACACCAAGACCTCTTCCTCGATCACTTGTCCCTTTCTTAACTAATGAAGACCTATCCTGACACAGCTCCCAGTCAATAAGGTGG
>DKYS01000120.1:1537-3076 GCA_002493395.1 Turicibacter sp. UBA7094
TTTATCGTGTATTTTTCGCACCACACCATGCCATTTTCTCCCTTTGGATTCGGGCGAAGGCATTTACCACACGGTTGAAGTCCACATTTTTGCATGACACGTCCAGAAGCAGGATTTTCCACGTCGTGATAAGCCTCTAGTTGATCAAGGCCTATACATTCAAATCCAAAAGAAATCATCGCCTTGAAAGCTTCTGTCACGATTCCCTGATTCCAATACGCACGTCCAATACAATAGCCGGCCTCAGCGCTTGCCGTCTCTTCGTTAACATTCATTAAACTCAGACTACCAATCACTTGCCCCGTTTCCTTGAACACGATAGCCCATTGATAATAGGCACGATTAGAATAGGATGCCACCCAGGATTCAAGCACCTGTTGCGTGACTTGTACCGATTCATGGGTTGGCCATGTTAAAAAGCGCGTCACTTCCTCATCACTCGCCCAATTTTCAAACATTTGTTGTGCATCCTGTAATTGAAAGGGGCGTAGTACTAACCGTTCGGTCTTTATCTTCTGTGTTCCTACTTGTTGAATGGTCAATACGCATTCCTCCCTTGATCTAAATTTTTATTATCGTATCATACTTTATCAACGGATTCAATGAACAATACATTTAAAATCTCCCAATAACACGCGCTTTAAAAAGACGACTCCCCCCTTTTTTTAGGCAGCCTTTGAAAACAAAAAAATAGGATTTAAAAAAATCCTACTGTTGTCTATTTTCTATCTCAAATCTTTCTGACTCATCAGCTCACAAATATTCATGCTGTTCTCCCTCCGTGAAAGCCTCAAAATCTTCTTCAAACCGACTAAAAATCGTGCGAGTTCTTAAGGCAATCACTAAGGAAACGGCTCCGGCAATCAAACAGACGATAAACTCGGACCCCCGGCACGTTTCAAAGAAAATTCCGTATAGGGCCATGCCAAGTGGTTGTGCACACATCGACAGGGTCATGATAAGGGCTACCACTTTTCCAACCAAGTGAGAAGGAGTTTCCTTTTGAACAAAACTCATCATCTGCACCGTACAGATGGTTGAAAATACCATGATAAAAAAACAACACCCCGTTAAAACGAAGTAGTTCACAAGACCTGAGGAGCAAAAAAGAAGAAATACGCTTAATGGAAAAACCCAACAGACGCAACAAACAAGCAAATTTCCCGCCGTTTGAATCGGCAATTTCTTGGCAAAAATTCCAGCACTTATTCCACCGACAAGCCCTCCGGCAGCTAAAGCCCCTTCAGCAAAGCCATAAAGGCTATTCACCGGTAAACTTCCTAAGTCTAATACCTCTGTTATTAAATAAGGAAGAGCGACCATCACCATTGACGCTAAAAATAAATTGATACCACACGTCATGAAAAGGGCTTTTCCAATGATTGGCTTATCCTTTTGAATAAAGTGAAAACTCGTTAAAAGATCCTCACGAACCGTCTTCCACATCCCCATTCCAGATGCCTGTCGTTCAAATGGAATTTGGATAAAGACTTCCATGATAGCAGATATCACAAAACATCCCATGCACATCCATAAAAT
>DKYS01000003.1 GCA_002493395.1 Turicibacter sp. UBA7094
GTTCTTGGAATTTCATCAACGATTCATGAGATTACGATTAATACATCTGTATTTTTTGATATGTTCCTAATGTTGATAACGTCATTAGTTGCTTATGGGTTTGCCGTATCTAAACGTAAAATTAGTAAGGTCGAAGGTATTATATTAGTTTTACTTTATGTAGCTTATATGGCGTTTGTTATTTGGAAGGGATAAGTTAAACTAGTAGGGAGGATTAGATGATCCTCCTTTTAAAATGTGAAGAGGTGTGGGAAACAAGGCACGTGACTTGAAGTTTTAAGAGGGATACGGTATAATGATTTGAGATTTTATGTCGAAAAAGTTTGTTGTTGTTTATATAGATAAAAAGAATTTTTTTAAGGGAAAGTGGTGAAGACATGAGTTTTAAAATTCGTGAGATTGAAATTGATAATCCCGTTGTTTTAGCACCAATGGCGGGGGTTTGTAATGCTGCATTTCGTACGATTATTAAGGAGATGGGGACAGGATTAATTTATGCGGAGATGGTTAGTGATAAAGCAGTCGTTTACCAAAATAAAAAGACGTTAGATATGCTTTATGTAGATCCAGCTGAGCGACCATTATCAATGCAGATTTTTGGGGCAGATAAGGAAACATTTATTGAAGCCGCTAAATACGTTGATGCAAATTGTGATTGTGATATTATTGATATTAATATGGGGTGTCCAGTTCCAAAGGTAACAAAAAATGAAGCGGGAGCACGTCTATTATTAGAGCCAGATAAAATTTATGACATCGTTGCAAGTGTTGTAGATGTTTGCAAAAAGCCTGTGACAGTAAAAATGCGTACAGGATGGGATAAGGAACATATTTACGCCATTGAAAATGCCTTAAAGGTTGAACAAGCGGGAGCAAGTGCAATTGCTATTCATGGGCGTACACGTTCACAGATGTATGAAGGAAAAGCTGATTGGGGCATTATTAAAGACGTTAAAGAAGCAATTAAAACAATTCCTGTTATTGGAAATGGAGATATTAACTCACCTGAAATTGCGAAAAAGGTTTTAGAAGAGTCTGGTGTGGACGGGATTATGATTGGTCGAGCAGCGCTTGGAAACCCGTGGTTAATGAAGCAAGTTGTTCATTATTTAAAAACAGACGAGTTAATTGAAGAACCATCGGCAGATGAAAAATTAAGACTCGCGGTTGATCATATGGATCGTTTAATTGACTTAAAATGCGAGAAAGTTGCCTTACTTGAAATGAGATCACATATGGCATGGTATATTAAAGGATTAGAGGGAGCAACCCATGTAAAGCGTATGATAACAACTGTTAAGACACGTGAAGAAATGATGGAGATTGTTAATCGTTATCAGGCCTACCTACATGGGGATAAGTCAGCACGATTAGTAGTAGAATAAATCTATTAGGGAAGTTTTTAATTAATAATATTTTAAAAGATTTATCATAAAAGGAGGTAGTTCTGAGACGAGCTACCTCCTTTTTGAATTTAAAATTTAATCTCTGTTAAATAGGCGAGGATTAATTTCATGGTATTGATGCATCCCTCAATATGTGTTCGTTCAACTCCGTGTGAAGCATGAACACCAGGACCAATTAAAGCTGCCTTTATATCGTTGCCAGCTCGAAGAGCGGCTGAAGCATCAGAACCATAGAAAGGATAAATATCAATGGCATGTTTAAGTTGATGTGTTTTAGAAAGGTCCACTAATTCAGAGATCATGTCATAGTCATAAGGTCCGGATGAGTCTTTAGCACAGATAGAAACGTCATATTCCGAGCAGGATAAATCTTTACCAATACACCCCATATCCACAACAAGTAATCGGTTAATATCATTTGGGAGATAGGCTGCCCCATGACCGACTTCTTCATAGGTGGAGATGATTAGTTTAACTGTATGTTTTGGTTTTAATTGATGATCTAGAAGATATTTAAAGACGGTAAAGATAATTGAAACACTAACTTTATCATCAATATGTCGTGATTTAATGAACCCGCTTTCCGTCATCGTTGTTTTAGGATCAATAGAGATAAAATCTCCATTTTGAATTCCGAGAGCTAGAACGTCATCTTTATTATCCACGATCTCATCTATCCTAACCATAAGTTCATCAATTGTTTGACCGGTTTCGGAACATTCCTTATAGACGTGTGCAGAGGGGGCGACATTGAGAATGGTTCCAGTATAGGTAGTGTTGTTTCGAGTATGGATTTGACAGTATTCACCTTGGAGTGTCATCATTTGATTTCCCCCAATTGACGTTAGGTTTAATGTTCCATCAGAATTAATAGAACGAACCATTAAACCGAGTGTATCGACGTGGGCGGCTAGTGCTAATGTTTTATTTGAATTTTCCCCGGGAAATTCAATGATGAGATTTCCCTTATTTGTTTTATAGTAGGATAGACCTAAGGCGTCGCTATATTGGGCAATTTTTTTAATCACATGGTGCGTATACCCACTTGGACTTGGAGTAGTGAGAATATCCTTGGTTAGCGTGTAAAAATATTGTTGGTCAAAAGACATGAGCATTCCTCTTTTCTTTAGGGTTATTTTAATAGACCTTTTTATAGATAAGGCTTCGGTCATAAAAGCCATGAAAAGATAAGATTACTTAATTTACACCCTATATTATCTCATGTATAATATAGGGTGTAAATTAATTTAAGCAGTCATAGGAGAGGGATGTTAGCAATGTTTAATCTTTTAATCAGACGAGGGGTCGCATTTTTAATTGATGCATTCGTGTTAGTCATCATTTTTTTCGGTAATTTTGGTTTTATTATGAGTGCCTTTTCTGTAAGCGCTGATAATCCATTACAAATCAATGGTTTATTCGCAATGGTAGCTCTACAACTTCTTTATGTATGGATTTATTTTGTCTATGTTCCAGTCAAAATGCCAGGACAAACACTTGGAAAGAGATTATTAAAGATTAAAGAATTGAGAGCAGATGGAAAAGAGCTAACGTTAAAACAATATTTTCAACGTGATTTTATGATGAAATTTTTATTATCTTCATTAACACGTGGTTTCATCGTTTTATTTAATGGAATTTTGATTACCTATCAATGTATTCGTAAACAGGAACTTTGTACATTACATGATATGGTTGTTAAGACAAAAGTGGTACATGTAAAATAAAGATAACGTACAGGGAGTGGCTATTATGGGTGAAGTGGTATTACGGTGTAATAGATTAACTGAATTGGAAAGTCAGTTGAATCGCTTAGAGGGAGTATCAGTATTGCACTTTAGCCTATTGATGACAGCTATTTTGACACTTGGAGTGATGATAGTTTATCGTCATTATACCCATAATAAATCACTGTTTCATTTTATAATCGTCACTTCCTTTATTTTTTATATATTAAACGTCATTCGACTTGTATTTTTCCCTCTTCCCATTAATCAACACTATATTGAGTTGCTAAAAGAGGGAGTTAACTGTGGGATTCTAACAGAACGTCGTCATAATTTCCAGTTGTTTGATTTTATGAAATGGGATAACTTATTTCATATTACGACGCTAGGTAACTTTATTATGTTAATGCCATTAAGCTTCTATCTTCCGATACTATTTACTAGACTAAAATGGGGGATTTTTAAGACTATTCTTGTTGGTTTTTTCATATCTTTAACGATTGAGTGTTTACAGTTAGCATATGATTTAATAACGGGCTACGCTTATAGAGGTTTTAATGTTGACGATTTATTGATGAATACCCTAGGTGTGATGGTTGGATATTTATTGATTGAAATGATTCAAATGGTATACTATTTACTATCAGTTATTATAATAAAGGGATTAAAGAGATTTAGAGTGTGACGAGTCACAGCTGATTTTTTTAATCCCTTTTTAATTTCAAAGGAATGGCCCTTCTTTTTATGAAAGTCGCAAGAACACTCGTGACTTTAGTCGTGGGAGGTTCAATATTCGCATCATTATTAAAATTTTCACATCATGAAAGAGATTGTATTAATTTTCATTTTCTTTATAAAAACTAGAATTAATGTAAAGAAAATGTGTAAATAGCATTGACTTTTTAACCAAATGCTCGTATATTTAAGTAGTAAATTTAATCTTTTCTCTCGTATATCATCGGAAATAAGGTCCGAAAGTCTCTACCTACTCACCGTAAATGAGTAGACTACGGGTGGTAATTAATGAACAAGATAAATTGGCCATAGTTTATCATGTTTAATCATTCCACTGTGGAGACTTTCAGTACTAGATGCTGAAAGTCTTTTTTTGTTTAAATGACTGGGGGATTGTCAAGGTGGGCGTTCGTAAATGTGCTATTGGAGTAGGAGTTTATATAACGTGCAATCTCACCGCCGTTTAAGCAAAAATCGGGAGAAGAATGAATATTAGGAGGAGTAATCTAATGAACAAATTCTTCAAATTGGAGGAACGTGGAACTACGGTTTCAAAAGAATTTATTGCAGGATTGACGACTTTTTTATCAATGGCTTATATTATCTTTGTTAACCCGAATACGTTAGGTGCAGCCGGTATGGATCAGGGGGCAGTTTTCACGGCAACGATTTTAGCGGCAACGATTGGGACTTTAATTATGGGACTTTATGCAAACTTTCCAGTTGCATTAGCGCCAGGAATGGGAATGAACGCCTTTTTTGCTTATACAGTTGTTCTGATGATGGGATATAGTTGGCAACAAGCATTAGCGGGAATTTTTGTTTCAGGAATTTTATTTATGATTTTATCGGCTACTGGGTTACGTGAATTAATTATTAATAGTATCCCAACCTCATTAAAACATGCGGTAGGAACAGGAATCGGATTTTTTATCGCATTTTTAGGATTCCAAAATTCAGGAATTATCGTTAATAATGATGCAACGTTAGTTGGAATTGGAGATTTCACGGATCCTAACGTTTTAATTACGGTGATTGGATTAATTGTAACTTTAATTTTATTGGTGAGAAAAACGCCAGCTGCTATCTTTATCGGAATGATTGTAACGGCTATTGTAGGTATTATCTTAGGTGTTGTTTCATTACCAACGCAAATTATTGCACCTATTCCATCGTTAAAACCGACATTTGGAGCTTTGTTTGAGTCTTTACCAAGTATTTTTACGGTTGAGATGATTCCAGTTATTTTCTCATTCTTATTTGTTGATTTCTTTGATACAGCGGGAACATTAGTGGCAGTTGGAACCCGTGCAGGATTAGTAGATAAAAAAGGACATTTAGTCAATGGAGATAAAGCGTTACTTGCCGATTCATCTGCAACAGTTATTGGATCGATTCTTGGAACTTCATCAACAACATCGTTTGTTGAATCATTAACAGGTGTTGAGGCAGGGGGACGTACAGGATTAACATCTGTCTTTACAGCATTATGTTTCTTATTAATGTTATTCTGTTCAGGGTTATTATCAGTTGTAACATCGGCGGTTACGGCTCCAGCCTTAATTACAGTAGGAATCTTAATGGCTTCTTCTCTTGGAGATATTGAGTGGAAAAATTTAGAGACATCAATTCCTTCATTTGTAACAATCATTATGATGGTGTTAGGATATTCAATTGCCGAGGGAATCGCCTCTGGATTTGTATTATATCCAATTATGATGTTAGCTGCACGTCGTCAAAAAGAAGTTCATCCGGTGATGTGGGTGTTAATGGTTATCTTCTGCGTTCATTTCATACTTGCTTAGATTATCATTTTATTTTGTCGAATTAATGTGGAAAAAAAGAAGTTTATACTATATAATGGAAATAAGAAAATTATAGGTTTTTGCCTATAATTTTTTTGAAGAATTAAGTAAAAGAGGTGAAGGGTATGCAGCATGATCAAGTTATCGTTCTTGATTTCGGAAGTCAGTACAATCAATTAATTGCACGACGTATTCGAGAATTTGGAGTTTACAGTGAATTAAAATCACACAAATTAACGGCCACAGATATTAAAAAAATGTCTAATGTAAAAGGGATTATCTTTAGTGGTAGTCCAAATAGTGTAACTCAAGAGGGTGCCTTTACTGTTGACCCGGAAATATTTAAGTTAGGTTTACCGATTTTAGGAATTTGTTATGGAATGCAGCTAACGACTCATATGCACGGAGGAACAGTAGAACGTGCAGAGCAACGTGAGTATGGAAAAGCTGAGATTACAGTTAAAAATAATAGTAAGTTATTTGAAGGAACACCAAAAGAGCAAGTCGTTTGGATGAGTCATGGATATCACGTGACGAACTTACCAGAAGGATTTGTAGTCGATGCAAGTAGTGATTCATGTCCAGTTGCAGCAGCTTCATGTGAAGAACGTCAAATTTACTTAGTGCAATTCCATCCAGAAGTTCAACACTCAGTATATGGAACAGAAATGTTACGTAACTTTATCTTCAATGTATGTGGTGCAGAGGCGAACTGGTCAATGAAAAATTTCATTGAAGAGCAAGTTGAAAAAATCCGTGCACAAGTTGGGGACGACAATGTATTATGTGCCTTAAGTGGTGGTGTTGATTCTTCAGTTGTTGCAGCACTTATTCACCGTGCTATTGGCGATCAATTAACATGTATGTTTGTTGACCATGGGTTACTTCGTAAGGGTGAAGCAGAAAGCGTTGTGGAAACATTTGATGGAAAGTTCAACATGAACTTCATTAAAATTGATGCACAAGAACGTTTTTTAAGTAAATTGAAAGGGGTTTCTGATCCAGAACAAAAACGTAAAATCATTGGAAATGAATTCGTTTATTGCTTTGATGAAGAATCAGCTAAATTAAAAGATATGAAGTTCTTAGCACAAGGGACTTTATACACAGATATTATTGAGTCAGGAACAGAGACGGCTCAAACCATTAAATCACATCACAATGTGGGTGGATTACCAGAAGATATGGAGTTCGAATTAATCGAACCATTAAATACATTATTTAAAGACGAAGTTCGTCAATTAGGATTAGAACTTGGATTACCAGAAGAAATTGTCTTCCGTCAACCATTCCCAGGTCCAGGACTTGGAATCCGTGTTTTAGGTGAAGTTACAGAAGAGAAATTAGAAATTGTTCGTGATTCAGATTTCATCTTACGTGAAGAGATCAAGAAAGCAGGCTTAGAACGCGATGTATGGCAATACTTCACAGCCTTACCAAATATTAAATCGGTTGGTGTCATGGGAGATGAGCGTACTTATGATTACACGATTGTTGTTCGTGCTGTAACATCAATCGATGGAATGACATCTGATTGGGCACGCATCCCATTTGAAGTATTAGAAAAAATCTCAGTTCGTATTGTAAACGAAGTGGCACATGTTAACCGCGTGGTGTATGATATTACTTCAAAACCGCCTGCAACAATTGAGTGGGAGTAATTTTACACCTCTAAAAAAACATAAACCAAGATTTTTGGTCATTTGAATTATCATAAGAATAAGGAAAGAGCTATTAGAGTTTTTGAAACTCTGATAGCTCTTTTTGTCTTACCCCATTATATTTTTTGAGTTTGTCATCAAATGCTTTAACCGTTGCATGTTTTCTGTGAAGGAATTTTTGCGCACGTCTATGTTGCATCATACTTTAGATAGGTATAACTCTATTCGACAGAATGTGCTGTTATAATTTTACCGTTTCTGTATGTTTCGGCTTTCAAGCTGTAAAGATTTTTTAATGTAAACAATATGTGCATAAGTCTGAGGTCGTTATCAATATCGGGAACGATAAGCAGTTGCTGTACAAGGTTTCAAGGATAGAATTCGTAGCAATATGGAGTAGTCGCAATAGGTATAAGTCGAAAAAGATAGCTTGCCACCGTTATCGAATGATACGGTATCAAGTGGGATAAAAGGATATGAACGAAAAGTATTTGTCTGTTTTTGATTTCAAACAACGGGAAAAAGAGGTTGCAGTTCTTGACGAAAAGATTGTAGACTATTGGCGATAAGTTGGACACGGCCCAGATAAAAACAGTTTGGTGAAAAGGAGAATGTCACACAAATGCTGTGAGTGTAGAAAATAGATAATATTACAGCGAGGGTAAGAGCGTTTGTCAATGCAGAATTGATATTCATCTAAAGTCAAGTTGTGCTATGCGAGTAATGTTATACAGTCATTTCCTTTTATCGAGTAGATTTTTTAACAATTAAAGAGTATAATAAGGGAAAAAATTACAATTTATCGAGGAGTAGCACAATGAATTTTGAATTAAGAATATTACAGTCTGAACATACTGTTCAATTTAAAGAAGATATGCAAATAGCTTTTCAACAAAGTGCGGTCGAAGGCTTCGGCGCAATAAATGAGCAGATTTTACCCGAATCGCATATAGACCGCTCCTTAAATGCAGAAGGTTCTGTGGCTTATGAAGCTGTTGTCGGTGGTGAACTTGTGGGTGGTGCTATTGTAGTGATAGACAAAAAAACACAACACAATTATTTAGATTTTTTGTATGTAAAGAACGGCATTCAAAGCAAAGGAATAGGTCAGGCTATCTGGAAAGCAATAGAGAAGTTACACCCTGAGACAAACGTGTGGGAAACTTGCACCCCATACTTTGAAAAGCGTAATATTCACTTTTATGTAAACAAATGTGGTTTTCATATAGTTGAATTTTTCAACAAGTGGCATAAAGATCCGAACGATTCGGACGATATTCCTATGGGTGATTATTTTGAGGGAATGTTCCGTTTTGAAAAGAAAATGAAATAATTAAATTACAATTTATAGGGGTATTTATGACCTAAATCGTCAATTTTAATCAGATAGCTGTATAGGGTGAGAAGAAAAAGCGTAGATAACCATAGAATATGGTTTCTACGCTTTTTATAGTTGTTTACTCATGATTAGATCGGTTTGTTCTTCTTCTCCCATGAAAAAGGAGTGGGCACCGATTACTTTAAATCCTAATGTTTCGTAAAAGGCGATTGCTTTAGGATTGTATTCCCAAACTCCGAGCCACATTAAATTTTTCTGATATTTTTTTGCTAATTGTTCAGCTGTTTCGATTAAATGACGACCAATACCTCGGCGTTTAAATGATTTTTTAATATAGATACGCTCCACTTCAAGAGCGTTTTCCCCCATTTTTTCTGATTGAGCGTCGTTAATATTTATTTTTAGATAACCTGCAAGTTCGTTATTAAAGTAAGCAAAGTAAAATTCTGAATGAGGATTTTCTAATTCTTTTTCTAATTTTGTAAGTTCATAGGCCGTATTGAGATAATCATTTAGACTTTTTTCAGAATTATTATCTTTGAATGTTTCTGTAAAGGTTTGAATACTCACCTCTTGTAAGTCTTGAACGTTATTTTTAGTGATTTTTTGTAGGTGAATTGACATAAGTTTTCTCCCTTCTTGCTCAGTTTATTAATATTCTCGTTTTTTTCCTTTTTTAACGTGTTCCCAGCTTACTTCAACATTTTTTCTAACCCGATGAAGGAGTGTCGCGAGTAGTAATTGTTCCTTTTCTGATAGACCGTTAACTGCTATTTGAGTTGAATAGTGATGTTCTTTCATAATAAGTGGGTAGATATTTTGGCCTTTTTCTGTTGGAAATAGGCATTTAATTTTTTTATTGATCGGATCTGCCTTTTTTTCAATGAGGTGATTAGCTTCTAACTTTTGTATGGCACGGGCGGCTGTTGTCCGATCAACTTTAATTAATTCTGACAGTTTTTCTAGAATGATTCCGGGGTTTTCACAGATGCGAACGAGATAGAGATATTGCCCCTTTGTCAAATCATACTCTTTAAATTCAATATTGCTAATAGAATCAAGTGAACGGGCAATCATCCCGATTTCTCTTAAGATATCTTTCATACTTTAAACCTCCAGTATAGACATATTCTATAATAATTTTGTTGCAAATACAACATTTTTAAAAGAAGATTAGATTTTTTGATAAATTTATGAACAGTTTTTCTATTATATGGTTTAAAAGATCTAAGAAGATGTATCCTTGATTGTACAACCTGTTATGAGCATAGAAAAAAACAACATTCAATGATGAGTGTTGTTTTTCGTTTAGTAGTGTGGGGAATTTAACACATTGGTTATTGGTTGTTTATAAATGTTTTAATTTTGTGATTAGTCCAGCGCTTTATTATTGGGGTAACTTCATTTTATAATAAAGATTCGATTTATGAGCTTTTTTATGGGGCGCACTTAATTAATATTACAATCTGGCACTTTAAAAAAAGCCCAGTCCTCGTAAGGGATCTAAGCCTAATCATCTAGTTCATTTGACTATATTCAGAGATGTCAATAGAGCTCTAAAAAAATAAATTAGATTATTAAAGGGTGTATATGTGAATAAGAATATGAAGATTATTTCATATTTCAAATGCCAGTCTATCTTTTTTCAATCTCCCTTATTTTTTCTTCAAGTTCTTTTAAATACCTCCGTGAAACGAGACAATGATAGTTACCTTTAAGATAAACTATTTTATTCTTTTTATCAATATGAGTGATGTTAGATACATTTACGACAAAAGAGCGATGACAACGGAAAAGTCGCTCGTCACTTTTTTCAAGTTCACTTAAACGCCCATAAAAATGTGTTGTTTTTTTAGGAGTTATTAAATTAATTTTATGAGCAACCTGAGCTGTTTCAAAATATAAGATGTCTGAAAAGGGTAGTTGGAATTTTGTATACTGATTTTTAAATATAAATGAATCCTCACTTATTGGCTTGTTTAAATATTCACTCGCAATTTTTAAACATTCTTCAATATTTTTTTTAAACATTAAATTATCTTGATCTTTCGTAATGAAATCTAGTGCGGAGACTTTATATTCGAATGTCTTAGGAGCCAATTCTGGATGCGTGGTTACAAATACAATCGTTCCATACGGGTCTTTCGCACGAATGAGTTGAGCAATTTCTAAACCTTTTTTAGTATAGTCATTAATTTCCAAATCTAAAAAATAGAGGTGATAATTCCCCATTGATGTTAACTCATCGAGCAATTTATCCGGGCTAGCTGTTGAAAAGAGACGTTGGCAGGGAATATTATTCTTTTTTATTAACTCATTAATGATTTTTTCTAAACGGCTTCTTTGAATAGGGTTATCCTCTAAAACAAAAATGTCCACGTTTTATCGCTCCTCGTTTTGTAATATTAACGTTTGAATAAATACTCCTGATTCGTACGATGTTTCTAGTCTAATGTATTTGTTCTCTTCTAAGAGTTGGTGGACATTATATAAGCCAATCCCTCTATCTTTTCCTTTAGAAGAATAGCCTTTGGTATAGATAGTTTGTAAATCTATTTTCCTGTCCTCACAATTATTTTCAATCTGTATTTGTTGGGCATCTCTATCTTGAATCATGATAATGGAGATATAGGGATGGTTTGTCGTACTGGCTCCTTCGATTGCATTATCTAATAAGATAGAGAAAACTCTATAAAATGAAAAGGTATCCATGTAAATTGAATTAATCGGATCTTCTATTTCTAATCGAACCTCAATGCCACTGTTTTGAGATTTAATAATTTTGGCAGTGAGTAGACTTTTAATTTCGACTACTTGAATCTTATGTAGCTGTCCTAAAATATAGTCATTACCTTTGACCAGCTGCTTAGTGGGTTGGATAATGCTTTGATAGACATCTTTTATAATTTCAATATTTTCTTGACGAATCCCTTCCTCTAAACTCAATAAAATATTGAGATAATCATGACGGAAACTATTTAAGTTAGTATAGAGTTGTTCAATTTGAAGAGTATACTCATGTAGTTGTTGATTTAATATACGTTCCTGTTTCATCTTGGCATCCTTGTTTAAGATATAGATTAAAGTCATAACGACCAAACCTAATAACACGGCATAAATGAAAAATAATAAACCTGTAAGGATAAGATGTTTTGGACTAAATCCCTGGATTTGTCCAAGAAAGATATTAAAATAAAAAATAACGAGGGTTAGTAAAAGAAAGCTAAGAATTAGACTCTGATATTTTCTATCTAGCGTTAGAAATTGACGGAATTTTCCGATTAAAGATTTAATAAAACAACAAATTAAGATACTTAGCATACTAGCGAGAAGCTCTACCGTAAGGAGCCTATCATAATGTACAATAAAAGAATTTAAAACCTTCTTAAGGACATACATTTCCATGATTTGTGAAAAGTAATCAGTTACCACTATTATAATTAATGGGACACATACTGATAGAATATTAGTAAACACTTGCTTAGTCTTCAAGGATAGCGAGATAATTAAAAATAAAATAACGACAAAGATCGCAAAAAATCCAATGACATTATAAAGAGGGAGTCCAATTATAGTAATGATTAATAACCAAATAATGAAATCCTTTATAGCTATTTTTTGAGGGGATAAAATACTGGCTCCTGTTAGTAATGTTACTAATTGTAAAAAGAGAATAAAATAAAGAGTCATTAAATAGTCTCCTCCAATTTTTGATTTACTCGCCGAGTCAATAATGCTTGAGGGATATCAGGCTCATAAGCAAATCCGATACAGGTAGTATCAATGGCTTTATCCCCTACTTTTGATGCGACTTTTCCTAACGATTTAGCGGTTTCTTGCCTAAGTTTATTCATCAAATGTTTCTGTATATTTTTCATAGTTGTTATAGCTCCTTTTTAAAATTTTATAGGTCAGGGGTAAAGTAAAAATAATTTGACTGAGGATTCCTAAAGTGATCATCTTTTTAATGTCAGGATTTTTAATCATTAAGGTGATGAAGAAAAGAATTAGGCAATGAATTAAGGATTGTTTACGTAATTTTTCTCTTCTTTGTCTATTAATTAAGGGTTGTTTTTCGGTATCCGCAGGTGCATAACGATTTAAACATAAAAAAGAAACCATAAAACTAATTATAATAAAATGATTGCTGAATATAAAATGACGTGAGAAATAAGGAAGTAGAACAAATAAAACAATACTAATAGTTGAACAATTTAAACTTGTTTTTGCATGGAGACCATGAGATTTAACTCTTAAAAAAAGATAGGAAGTGTGCAAAATGAGGGTTAAATAAAAGGTATTTAGTACAAAGGCTAAACCATAAATTACGGTTCCTTTTAAAAGGTTAATTAGTATAACTTCAATCCCTAATTTTATTTTTAAATATTCTAAATCATCTATTACAATGTTACGTTTAATCCAATCGGCTACCATAGTTGCGATGAATTCTACCCAATTTTTTTTTGAAAGAATCACATATTTAGTCATTTATTCATCCCCCTTATACACCAAAATTATACCATTTACTCTGCAGAATTTAAAAATAATAATTTCATTTATTGGTGTTTTTTGTCGAAAATGAAGGAAGTATTGATTTGAAGTCTCAATATTTTATGTTTTGAAAGAAGGAGCCCTTGTATTATGTAGAAACATCCAAAGCAAATGAAGCTTTCGATGAGAAGAGGAGAGTAAAACTTAAGTGAAGGTGGCGAAGAAATATCTACAAATGAAATCAAATTTTTGGTTAGATAATTAGGTTTTAATTAGTCTGTATAAATGCCTTAGTCTTTAATAAAAAAGTTCTATGAAATCCTAATGGAATAGGTTCTTTTTGACCGTTTATGAGTAAAAAATGACCGTTTAGGAAAAAATATTGTTTTTATTTAGAAAAAATAATAAATTATAGGAGA
The DNA here is from genome assembly GCA_002493395.1 of Turicibacter sp. UBA7094. Lineage (GTDB taxonomy): Bacteria > Bacillota_I > Bacilli_A > MOL361 > Turicibacteraceae > Turicibacter. The sequence continues at coordinate 13,584 of DKYS01000003.1, forward strand.
AATAAAATTATGATTTGAGAGGGGAAAATCTATAGTTTGAATCATATTAAAAAGCAATCATAAAAATCTAATGGGAGCAGTTTTAATGAAAATGCGTTATTTTCTATATTCGATAGATACCCATTTGAAAATTTACTTAATATCTAGCTTTATTAAGGATATAACTTTCAAGAAAAAATCATTAATTTTATTTTGATAATCTACGGAACGATAGGAGAGATAGTATTTTAAAGAAAATCGCTTTATTAGGAGTATTATTATCGGCTGGAACGGGGTAAGTGCCTTTGCTTCAACGGGTGCAGATGCTGAAAATATTGGGGTTTCAACTCATATTCCTACATCTGAACTTTCATTAGAAAGGGGAACAGGTAAGCCATCTAATGTCTGGAATGTAAAAAGCCAAGGGAGATATTATTATTCTGGACAATCTGCTTATAATAGTTTATATACTAATTATCTTTTTACAGGAGATAGTTGGTATACAGTATCAGCTAAGAATCTTAAAGCATCATCTGATACTGCATTAAAATTTCAGGCTTATAAACAAATTACATTTTCTCCAGATAAAAAAATAGGTGTGGAGCAAACAGTAACGGGCCAAAAAACAGTTAACTATACTTTAAATGGACTAAGCTCATCGGATAAGATTTATTTAGAATTTAAATCGCCGTCTCATTTTGAAGGCTATATTGAATAGAGACTATTATTATGTCGGGTACTGTTTTAAAAGTAATTGCTTTAATAAGTATGTTTATTGACCATCTATGGTTTTTCTTACCGGATATGCCGTACTGTTTTCATTGGATAGGCAGGATTTCCTTTCCTATCTTTCTTTATTGCTGTGTATTAGGATATGTCCACACAAGTAATAGAAAAAGATATTTTTTACGTATTTATTCACTTAGCGTTATTGTAGGTCTTATTAATTTTCTGTGGATAAGTAAAAGTGGTATAAATCTGAATTCTATTAGAACTATCTTTATAACTTTAATATTGATGTATATATATGAGCAGTTTAAGCAGAACTTAAAAAAGGGTAGTGTATTGGCAGCAGCATTTTTGGGATGGCAAGTAATAACCTCATTTCTAGTTATATGGTTGGCAGCCTTTTTGACTGATGCTCCATTATTTATGATTGTTACCGTATTAGGTAATATTTTAAATTTAGATGGTGGAATATTATTCGCACTACTGGGATTATCGATGTATGTTTTTTATCGTTCACGGCTTAAGTTAACTATTGCATTTATTATAATTACGTTAATTGACATGACTTTAGTGAGTTCTCCTATTCTGCCGTATCTATCGAGATATTTGATGTGGAATGGACAACTAGAAAATTTATACCCTTTAGTTGAAGCAATTTCTAGTATGTTATTTGGGGTCAATCCGTTATTTACGACTAGCGATATCCTCTTTGGGTATCCGCAGTGGATGATGATTTTTGCCTTACCAATTATTTTTCTTTATAATGGGACTAAAGGACGAGGGTGCAAGTATTTATTTTATGTTTTCTATCCACTCCATATCGTTGTCTTATATGCCATAAGGTTATTATTATATTGATTGATAGACGGTGAGTTCTTTCATAGAGAATCGAAGTGATAATGATTTATAAATTTTTGACCGTTTAGGAAAAAATATTGTTTCTATTTGGAAAATGTAGTAAGGTTAATAGGAAGTAAAATTTGAGGGATGAAATTAACAGAGAAAAATATTTAGTTTTTTACGGCATACTACCGTTCATTCATTATTTAATTTTACTGGAACAATTAATTTATTTTAAGGTGATAGGAGAGATAGGATGTTAAAGAGGGTTGCTTTACTCGGTGTATTGTTTTCATTTTTTATGGTAGGTTGTTCAAATATTGATTCAAAAGTTTCAACAGAACTTGAATCAACGACTGAGAAATTTTTTAAGGAGATAAATGATTTATCTGATTATACGAATGAGTCAGAATTAGAGGCATTAAATAGTTACTTTACGGATGATAGCGCGGTTAAAGGTGACTTAATCGAGTATTTAACTGTTTATCAATTAGAGAATGAAAAAGAGGTACCTAATTACGAGGTTACGAAGATGGAAATTAAACCACAAGACGATTTATATCGCGTCCATGTTAAATACGATATGAAGTCTAAAGAAACAGACCAATTATTATATTCATCAGATTTGAATCTCTATTTTAAAGATGTTAACGGTGAAATGAAAATTGACACAGCTGATTATGGTGGATAAACCGAAGTAGAAGAGCGATATTGAGGGATAAGACAAAGAAGCAAGTGAGAATCATTTGCTTCTTTTTTTTATGGCGTATCTTTAAAATAAAATGATGTGATATCTTGATGGAGATAGAGCAATCTTCATGAATCAATAATTTTCTTTTATTAAGCGAATCAACGTTTTAAATATTGTTCCTTTTTTCTTTTTGACAGTCATATTTATTCGCTTTGTTTAATATACCGTAATGTATATGATTGTATTGTTTAGTTGGGGAGGAATAGATTAAATGAGTGAAGAAAATAAGGTGACATGGACAAATGAAGAAATTGATAGCCATGTAGATGAGTTGGTTCAAAAGGCATTAAAGGCGTTAGATGAGTTTGAAACGTTTAACCAAGAAACAGTAGACTACATTGTCGCAAAATGTTCAGTTGCTGGACTTGATCAACATGGTGTGTTAGCTGAAGCGGCGGTTAAAGAAACCGGACGCGGTGTTTTTGAGGATAAGGCGGTAAAAAATTTATTTGCCTGTGAGTATGTTACAAATAATCTTCGTCATTTAAAAACAGTAGGAATTATCAACGAAGATGCTTTAACAGGAATTACCGAAATTGCTGAACCGGTAGGGGTTGTATGTGGAATCGTGCCGACAACTAATCCAACATCAACCGTTATTTTTAAATCGTTAATTGCTTTAAAAACGAGAAATCCGATTATTTTCTCTTTCCATCCATCCGCTTATGAATGTTCTGTTCAGGCGGCGACGGTAATTAGAGATGCAGCAATTAAAGCGGGGGCACCAGCTAACTGTATTCAGTGGTTAGGGATGCGCTCAATGTATGCGACAACTAGTTTAATGAATCATCCAGGGGTTGCGACTATTTTAGCAACTGGAGGAAATTCCATGGTTAAGGCTGCTTATTCATGTGGAAAACCGGCACTTGGGGTTGGAGCTGGGAATGTTCCTTCTTATGTTGAAAAATCATGTGTGTTAAAACGCGCAGTTAATGATATTATTTTATCAAAATCATTTGATAATGGGATGATTTGTGCATCTGAGCAGGCTGCTATTGTCGATCATGAAATTTATGATGCATTTAAACAAGAAATGAGTCGTTTTAAAGTTTATTTTACGACTGCTGAGGAAAAAGCTAAACTCGAACAATATATGTTTGGTCATCAAGCTTATTCAGAATCAGTTGAGCAGGCGAAATTAAATTCAGCTGTTGTTGGAAAGCCAGCAACGTGGATTGCAGAGCAAGCGGGAATTGAGGTTCCAGAGGATACACAAATTATTTGTGCAGAGTGTCAAGAGGTTGGTGTAAACGAACCGTTAACACGAGAAAAGTTATCCCCAGTATTAGCAGTGTTAAAGGCAACTTCAACAGAGGATGGAATTGCTAAATCAGCTGCTATGGTTGAGTTTAATGGATTAGGGCATTCAGCAGCCATTCATACGCAAAACCATGAGATTTCAATTCAATTTGGATTAAAGTGTAAAGCTATTCGTGTCATTGAAAATGCTCCATCAACATTCGGGGGAATCGGTTCAGTTTATAATGCCTTCATTCCATCATTAACACTTGGGTGTGGGTCTTACGGACATAACTCAGTGTCAAATAATGTGAGTGCCATTAATTTATTAAATATTAAGCGAATTGGGCGGCGGAACAATAATATGCAATGGATGAAACTGCCTCCTAAAATTTATTTTGAAAAAAATGCGATTCGTTATTTAAGAGATATGAAAAAGATGGATAAAGCTATGATTGTCACGGATCGTGGAATGTATAATTTAGGTTATGTGGCTAAAATTGAGGATGCGATTAAACGTCGCCGAAATACGGTTGATGTGGAAGTATTCTTTGATGTTGAACCAGATCCAAGTATTGAAACAGTTAATAACGGAGTGGAATTAATGAGAAAATTCCAACCAGATACTATCATTGCTTTAGGTGGTGGATCTGCAATGGATGCTGCTAAAGTGATGTGGTTAATGTATGAGCATCCAGAAGTAGATTTTAATGATATTAAACAAAAATTTATGGATATTCGTAAGCGAGCTTTTAAATTCCCTGAGTTAGGAGAAAAAGCAAAATTAATTTGTATCCCAACCACATCAGGAACAGGATCAGAGGTTACACCATTTGCCGTTATTACAGATAAATCAGAAAATAAAAAATATCCGTTAACGGACTATGCTCTAACACCAAGTGTGGCGATTGTTGATCCGGAATTCGCTTTATCAATGCCGGCTTCAATTGCTGCAGATACGGGAATTGATGTGTTAACACATGCGATTGAGTCATATGTTTCAATTTTAGCTTCTGATTTTACAGACGGGTTAGCGAAACAAGCCGTGAAATTAGTGTTTGATTATTTAGAATGTTCTGTGAAAAATGGGAAGAATGATCCAGAAGCACGCGAAAAGATGCATAATGCTGCAACGATTGCCGGAATGGCTTTTGCTAATGCCTTTTTAGGATTAAATCATTCACTTGCTCATAAAATTGGTGGGGAGTGGCATGTCCCTCATGGGCGTACAAATGGTATTTTATTACCTCACGTCATTCGTTATAACGGGACAATTCCAACAAAATTAAATATTTGGCCAAAAATTGAAAACTATAAAGCAGATGTTAAATATATGGAGTTAGCCCAACTGATTGGGTTAAATCCACAAACGCCAGAAGAAGGGGTTCAAATGTTTGCGGATGCTTGCGAAGAGTTATGTAAAAAAGTAGGTATTCCTTCTAATATTAAGTCTCAAGGTATTGACCAAGAGGCGTGGGAGGAGTCAGTTCACCGTATGGCGATGAATGCTTATGAAGACCAATGTACACCGGCGAATCCACGTATGCCAATGGTGCATGATATGGAAGCTATTTTACGATTAATTTATGATTATGAATATAAATTTTAAATAAGAAAAGAGCCTCTGGGCTCTTTTTCATTAGGTTGAAAGAGATTAAAAGATTGAGTCATATTTATAAGATTACTTTCCATATAATGAGTAATGGATTTGAGGTGGCTGAAATTTTAAGAATGATTGGGATTATCAAATGAAATGATAAATTTGTATAGGAATAGAATCTTTTAGATAGAGAGGAGATTTACAATGAAAATTGTAATTGTAGGATTAGGTGTCATTGGAGGATCATTCGCGATGGCACTTAAAAAGGCGGGGTATGACGAAATTTACGGTATAGATACGAATGAGGAAACTTTACAAAAGGCTAAACGTATGGGAATTATTAAAGGGGCGGGAACAACCGATGAATTGTATGAGGCTGATTTAATTATTCTTGCCCTTTATCCTAGGCTGATTAAAACATTTATTATGAACCATGGGCATCGATTAAAACCTGGATGTGTGATTACAGATGCAACAGGAATTAAGGGGATGTTTATTGATGATATATTAGAAATGCTTCCTTCTGAGGTGGATTTTGTCTTTGGTCATCCGATGGCCGGACGTGAAAAAAAGGGGATTGATTTTGCATCTGATCAGGTGTTTATGGGGGCTAATTATCTCATTACACCAACGAAAAAAAATCAAGAAAAGAATATTGCACTCATCGAACAGCTCGCGTATGAAATGGGATTTAAAAAAGTCAGAAAAATTTCACCTGCTTGCCATGATGAAATGATTGGTTTTACGTCACAACTTCCCCATGCAATTGCGGTGGCATTAATCAATAGTGATGAAGAAGGGCGAGATACAGGGAGTTTTATAGGAGATAGCTACAGAGAATTGACACGGATTGCGAATATGAATGAAGATTTATGGAGCGAACTCTTTTTAGGGAATAAAGATAATTTATTAAAGGCAATTAATAACTTTGAACTAGAATTAGATTTAATCAAAAAAGCTATCCATGATTATGATGCCGAGACATTGAAACAATATTTTAGGAAATCAACGAAAAGGAGAGAAAGACTAGATGTTTAAATAAGAAAAAATTTAGTTTGATGAATGGCTTGCTTTAATAGGGGTGATTATGATGAAAGGTCGCAGTATTTTTGAACGTGATCAAGCCGGGGAGGAGATTACGCATCAGGATGAAGGTTATTATCTAATCAGGGAACGGATTGATGAGGTACAAAAGATTTTATTTGAACTAAATCATCATTATCATACGGATGAAGAGATTCGAAGCTTATTTTCGCAGTTGACTGGAAA
>DKYS01000076.1:0-12500 GCA_002493395.1 Turicibacter sp. UBA7094
TTTTTAACTTTTTTTGTTTTCTTTCCCATCGCTCTTTTGGCGACTCATTTATAATATCATAATAACCCGCTTTTGACAAGCTTAATTTTAAAAAAAGTTGTATTTTATTCCTAAAAGAGGCATCAATGATAAATTGATGCCTCTTTTAGTTATTCAACTTCCATATTAGGATTATCTAGATAAGATAAAATTCCCTCATAAATGGCGTATGCAATCTCATCTTGATACTCCTCAGTCCCTAACTTCTTTGCCTCCTCTGGATTAGACAAAAAACCAATCTCCACGAGTGTTGTTGGAACGGTAGAATTTTTTAATATAAATAGGCTAGAAATGGCTTTAGCCTCACGTGTTGTCGTTTGCAAATTATTCTTCATACTCATCATAATGGCTGTAGCTAATTGTTTATTTTCAACTTTTTTTGGATCATAAAAAGTTTGAGCCCCAGACCATGAGCTATTATTAATAGCGTTGGCATGAATGGAAACAACAATCCCGTTCTCCTGTTCATTCATAATTTGAACTCGTTTACTTAAATCCTCTACCTTTCTTTTCTTCGCGCCCTCAGATGCTAAATCATAATCTCCATCTCGAGTTAAAATAACATTAATTCCATGCAACTTTAAGTAATCCTCTACCTTCTTAGTAATAGATAGAACAATCTCTTTCTCAATGACACCACTTGCTGATGAGGCACCACCGTCTTTTCCACCATGTCCTGCATCTAAAACAACCGTCACTGAATGATTCGTATTATTCCAATTATTACGATACTCTCCTAATATGACTGGAATAAAACTTAAAAACAACACAACTACTAATAAACCTATACTTAGTGTTTTTTTCATCCTCATCACCTTTGCGATTCTTTTTTTACAAGTTTATGAGGGTAGTCATTTAAATATAATAAAAGCCTTAAAATTCGTGTTTTAATTACTTTTTAATCGCACTAGGCACACCAACCGATGTTTTTTCAGGAGGGACATCCTTCAAAACGACTGCATTAGCTCCAATCATGCACCCTTTCCCAAGTGTAATATTTCCAAGAACCTTAGCCCCTGCACCAATAGTCACTCCATCCTCTACTGTAGGATGACGTTTTCCACTTGAATCCCCCCGGCCGACTCCACCTAGGGTCACCCCGTGATACATCGTCACATCATCTCCAATTATACTTGTCGCTCCAATGACAACCCCTGTTCCGTGATCAATAAACAGACGCTTACCAATTTTTGCAGCTGGATGAATTTCGATATTTAACAAACATCTTACCATAAACATCAACATTTCAGCGACGAACTTAAAGTGACACTCATATAAAAAGTGAGCAATACGATACCAAAACACAGCCTGCACACCTGGATATAACAAAATAATTTGAAAAAAGTTTCGCGCCGCAGGATCTCGTCGTTTAATTGAATTAAAATACGCTCTCACTTCATCTCTTCCCTTCTTTCACTATACTTGTTATTATCGTATGAGATTTATATGAATAATTGATTAAAATCTTCCAGTATTTTTAAAAAAATAAGTTAGCATCTATTTTTTAAAATGTAAAAGCCCTCTGTTACATTTTTTTATGTAACAGAGGGCTTTTCTTTATTTTTTCTTATCCTCTATTTGGTTAAGTCGTTGCTGATAATTTTCTAACTGTTCTGCTAAGCGATGATTGTTTTCAACTAATTGTTGGCTAACTTCTTTCAAGTGTTTAATTTCAGTGTTTTGGTTTTCAATCATCTGTTTCATTTGTTTTCGATGGTCATCCTCTATCAACGCTGATAAGGCCTCTTTTAAATTATCTGCTACTAGATTTTCTAAATACCAGATAATCTCTTTTGATCGATAACGATATTTTTCAGGTAATACTGTTTTTTTAGCCAGCTCCTCCTCTAATCTAGAAATTTGTTGATCTATTTCATCTATTTCATCACGTAAATGGTTAGCCAGTAAGGAATGTTGAATATGCTGATAATCATAACTTGTTTTGGCTTCCTCTATCACACACTCAAGTGATTGAATAGCTGCTGGTCGTTTTTTATTTAAATAATATTTCACGCCAAAGCAATAAACGACATAAACAAATGCTACAAGGATAAGGAATAAAAAGAGAACAGACAAGAAATTAACTCCAAGCATGAAAAATAAATAAGAGAAAAGTACCCCGATAATTAAATCAAGTAAAATAACGATTTCCCTAAAATCTTTGATATTTTGAGTTAACTCTTCATACTTTTGAGATGCTTTATAGCCCTCACTCTCATAATACTTCTCTTTAACGGCAGCCACATATTCTTTTTGTGTACTTTCAATGGTTAATGCTAAAGATTCTGACTTTTTAAGTCGATCCTTTTTATAGCTATCAATTGTGTTTATCATCTCATTTGTTAATCGGAGATTTTCAATTAAATCGTTTTTAGCTAGGTAATCCATTTCAGACACTTTTCTCTCCCCTTTCTAAATTCATTTTACTCGCGACATTTTTCTTTATATGATAAATAATTTCTCTTGAAAAAGTCTCTTATTTGGAAGTGCCAATCACATTTACTCTTTTTAATCAGATGTCCTTTTAAAATTAATATATGTTATTTTGAAGAAATGTATGACCCACTCTTTAAAAGTTGTCTCCTCGAACTCCATTTACACTTCCCCTTAATCGATTTTAACCTCTATCTAATAAAAAATTTTATCTTTTATGTTTAGCCGGTGGGAGATTAGTGGCAAATCACTAGTTTCAAGAAGGTGTCTAAAAACAAAAAAGACTTTCCCGCTAATCACGAGAAAGCCTTAAAAACGTTGATATAACGTTATTTTAAGCGTGCTTCTAATTCTGCTTTTAACGCTTCATTACCTGGTTTTCCAAGTAACGCAAACATATTTTTCTTGTAGGCCTCTACACCTGGTTGGTCAAAAGGATTGATTCCTAAAATATATCCGCTCATTGCACATGCTTTTTCAAAGAAATAGACTAAATATCCAAAGCTATACGCTGACAATTCAGGTAAATCGATGATTAAATTTGGAACTCCTCCGTCAATATGAGCTAATACTGTTCCTTGGAATGCCTTTTTATTAACAAAGTCAATTGTTTTACCCGCTAAATAGTTTAATCCGTCTAAATCTGTTTCTTCAGCTTCTAAAACAACTTCACGAGTTGGTTTTACAACGTTAACAACTGTTTCGAAAATATCACGACGTCCATCTTGAATAAATTGTCCCATTGAGTGTAAATCTGTTGAGAATGATGCTGCAGCTGGGAAAATTCCCTTTTGATCTTTTCCTTCAGATTCTCCAAATAATTGTTTCCACCATTCATTAAAATAGAATAAGGCTGGTTCATAGTTAATTAACATTTCGATTGTTTTACCTTTTGAGTATAAGGCATTACGGATAACAGCATATTGATACGCTTCGTTTTCTGCTAAATTTGGATTAGCATATTCAATGCGAGCATCATTTGCTCCACGCATCATTTCTTTAATATCCACTCCACTAACTGCAATTGGTAATAATCCTACCGCTGTTAAAACTGAGAAACGTCCACCTACATTGTCAGGAACAATAAATGTTTCATACCCCTCACTTGTTGCTAATGTTTTTAGGGCACCTTTTTGTGCATCAGTTGTTGCATAGATACGTTTATTCGCTTCTTCGCGTCCAACTTTTTCGATTAATAATTTTTTAAATACACGGAAAGCAATCGCTGGTTCAGTTGTTGTACCAGATTTTGAAATAACATTAATTGAGAATGTTTTATCTGCTAAATATTCAATTAATTCTTGAACGTATGTTGAAGAAATATGATGCCCTACAAAGATAATTTGTGGTGTTTTGCGTGACGCTTTATCTTGTAAATTATAGAAATGGTTATTTAATGCTTCAATTGCGGCGCGAGCTCCAAGGTAAGACCCTCCGATACCGATTACTAATAAAACATCTGAGTCTGATTGAATTTTTGCAGCTGCTTTTTGAATACGAGCAAATTCATCTTTATCATAAGATTCTGGTAAATCAACCCATCCTAAGAAATCATTACCTGCTCCAGTTTGTTCATGAATACGTTTGTGTAATACATTCACTAACTCAGTTGCATAATCTAGTTCATGTTGTGCAACAAAAGACGCTGCATTTTCATAATTAAATGATAGGAATTTTCCCATTTTTAATCCTCCTTGCTAACCCTTGCTATTTTATCGAGTGAATCTCGAATCCAAATGGGTAAATGTTGGGCGAGTGGTGCAAATCCATTTGAAGTCTCAAAATCAGAGGCCTTCATACGACTTTTTCGGCCGCTATCGCTATAATTGGAAATTCCTTTTAAAGTTAATTGCGCTTGTCGATTGTCAGAGTCAAGCTTAAGAATTTTCACATCAATATACTGACCGACATTCACAAAATTCCGAATATCTTTAACATAACAATCGGAGAATTCTGAAATATGAATGAGTCCCCGGTATTCATCACCTAATCGAACAAATGCACCATAAGGTTGAATCCCTGTGACCTTTCCTCGTACGATACTCCCTTCTTTGATTTTCATCATTTACACCTCAGTTCATACATACACCCTTATTATATCATATAAATTTTTACCGCATCATCGCAATTATGATTTTTTTTAACTTTTTAATCTGACTACGTCGAAAGATTACTTTATCCCTTCGAAAATGGGCTATTTCCTTCCTTTTTGAAAATCAAAAAGCCTTGAGATTTTCTCAAGACTTTTTAATCTAATGATTATTTCATCATCGCCGAGCTATGTTTATGACGATGGACCTTTTCCGGGTAAGCATAGGCAATAGCGGCATTAATAGCAACAACGACTTCCCCGAATCCCGTTGTAATCATTTTAATCTTCCCATCAAATGTACAAGCATCACCCGCTGCAAAGATACCACTCACACTTGTTTGCTGCGTAATATCTACACGGAGAGCATTTTTTTCTAATTCAATATCCCAATCTTTAATAGGCCCTAATGAAGAGATAAATCCGTATAAAACAATGATTTCATCAGCAGGGAGTACTTTCGTTTCACCCGTCTCCACATTCACTAATTCCACCTCTGTTGCCAGATTTTTTTCACCCCTTACATCTTTAGCAACATATGGGGTTAGACAATTAATATTCGCTTGTTTTAAATTCTCAACACTAGAGGCGTGGGCTCTAAATTCATGACGGCGATGGACAATAGAAACACTTTTAGCTACTCCGTCTAGCATCAATGCCCAATCGACAGCAGAGTCTCCTCCACCAAAAATCACAACATCTTTCCCTTTAAATGTTTCCATTGTTGAAACAAAGTAATGAATATTCGTAAAATCCTCTGCATGGGCAACATCTAATTTACGAGGAGTAAACGCCCCATTACCGGCAGTGATCACAATCGAATGCGAATAATGACATTCTTGATCGGTACAAATCTTAAAGGTTCCATCCTCTAATTTTTCAACTGTTTGTACATTTGTATTCGTCACTACATCAATTCGTTCGTTAAATTGCTCCATTTGCTTCTTTAATTGATCCACCATCTCTCCTGCTTTAATTTTAGGATGTCCAGGTAAATCGTAAATATATTTTTCCGGATAAAGTGCTGCAAGTTGTCCCCCAAGTTGTGGTAATGCATCAATAATTTTTGTTCTCATTCCATGCATTCCTGCGTAAAAAGCTCCATAAATTCCAACCGGACCTCCACCAATAATGGTTAAATCATACATATCGTTTTTCATCTACTTCACCTCTTCTTAATTAAAATGAATAAAATTTTTCCATTTATTTATAGTATATCTAAAACTAGCACGACAGACAACGTTTATCCCTTAAATTTTTTCCTCTTAGATAAGATTCAAAAAACGTCCGTAAATTAAAGCGACACTAATACCAAATAGGGCGCCAAATAACGTTTCCACTGGCTTATGTCCTAATAATTCCTTAAACCTTGTTTGGTAAATTTTATCTTGAAAAAATAAAATATTCCCTCTTTTCATTAAATCATCTATTAAATGATTTAACATCTTTGCATGCTCTCCAGCATGCCGTCTAATTCCCATTGCGTCATAGATAACAACAGAAGCCAGACAAAAAGAGATAGCAAATGTGGTTGAATGAACGCCATCTACAATAGCTACCGCTGTTGCCAACGCCGCAACAAAAGCAGAATGTGAACTAGGCATCCCCCCCGTTGATAACATAAGGGATGGTTTCCACTGCTTTTTAATGAGTAAATGAAGCGGAACTTTAACAAGTTGAGCGAGCACATTAGCTAAAATCGTAGCCTCTAATACATAATTAAACCACATAAATCTATCTCCTCTTATTATAAATTATTTATTACGACGATGAGCAATTCGGCTCGCTGCAGCAGCCGCAATAGCCCCTATTAAATCGTCCATAAATGTTTGACAGCAACCTTCTTGTTTTCCATTTCTATCAATCTCACCTAAAATACCTGGTTTTAATTTATCAATATATCCATAATTAGTAAATCCAATTGATCCATAAACATTCAATATTGAGAAAGCTAACACTTCATCAATTCCATATAATGAGTAGTCGTGATCCACCATCTCTTGAAGTGGCTCACCAAGTAGCTTCATCTCCGCTAACTCATCTAAACGAATTCCTGTTAAAACAGCGTTTTGAACTTCACGCTTCTTTAAAACAGCTTGAACATTTTCAAGGCAAATATCAAGTGTTAATCCCTCGTAATAACTTGATTGTAAAAAATAGGTTAATTCTGCAATTTGTTCAAGTGTTACTCCTCTATCATTAATTTTTTGAATAACTAATTCTTCTATTTCTTTTCGTTCCATATAAATTCATCCCTTCAATTATCATATTTACCTGTCACTTACGCATAGATATAGAGTAGAAAGTATTTTAAAATTTGAGGATGATCTGAATGAAGGAGCTAATTAATTGGTATTATCAACTCCAAATTGACCATTTAGAACAATTAAACGACGTCTACTATACGAAATTAGGTGACCACTACATTTATATTATAGCAGTTGGAAAAGAGAAGAACACAATTTTTTTCCATCTTTTACAACTTTTACAATATAATACTAATCAACGACTCTTGTTATCTAAGGACAATACAACTACCGTTTTATTTGAGGGAGAACACTACTATGTCTTAGAATCGACGGTTATTTTACATGACTTTATCGATATTCGCACCTTACAAATTCCAACGATTTATCCAGAACCCTATGAACTAGCACCTGAATTAAAAGAACGTTGGACCGGTAAGAATCGATTACACGAAGAACAGCTAAACGTCATAATTGAGCAATTATCTGCTGAAGACCGACTCCTATTTTTTGATTTAGCTACTTATTATATTCATCTAAACGAGCAAGCCTATACGTTTATTAATGAACTTTCCCAAATCAAATTCGCGGTCTCCCTCTGTCACATGCGCTTGACACCGACAACCTATAAATTTGAGTGTTTTTGTCCAAAATTATTAACATTAGATAATAAGGCCCGTTGTTACTGTGAATACATTCGTCACCTTTATCTGATGAATCAAGATCTCGTGCAGGTTCGAACATTTGTCCAAATTATTAACAAAGTTAATCCCCTTACGCAGGAGGAATGGAAACTATTATATGCACGACTTTTCTTTCCAACCCACTTTTATGACGCCCTATTTAGTTTGAGGGAAGGAGAAGACGTTAATATTCCATTAATTTATGAACAAGCACTTACTTATGCAAAACTACTTTATCAATTACCATACGAAATCTATCAACAGACGTTAATTGAGTTACGTGTTCCAGATTGGGTCAAAGTGGAGGCATTATCAAAAAATTAAAGAAGTTAGTAAAAAAGAGGCCCTACTCGAATATATCTAGTAAAGGACCTCTTTTTTTATATTAAATATTCATCGACATTTTCAACACCAATAACACCTGGAACCTCTTCTAATAAAATTTGTTCAATTCCATCCTTTAACGTCGCATCCATCGAAGAACATCCAACACAAGCACCTAACATTTGAACATAAACAATTCCATCTTCAAATTTTACATATTCAACATCTCCGCCATCACGTTGGAGATAAGGTCTTAACTTTTCTAAAATCTCAATAATCTGTTTTTCTGTCTCATTCACAGTTATCACCTCATCATTTATTACTTAGATTATAAAACGTCTCATTTAAAAAGTAAACAGATATACATAAGGAGGAATCGCTTTGGAACCTATTTTCTTCACCAAATTAACAACAACGGGTACCTCTTACATCATTCTAAATTATCTTGAGCAGCCAGTGCCCAAGCTTGACCACGCTCATTTAGCCAAACAAATGACTCATGTCGAAAGCGGAGTTGGTGCAGACGGTCTTATTCTCTTACTCCCTTCTAATCAAGCGGATTATAAGGCAATCTTTTATAACAAAGACGGGTCCCTTGCAAAAATATGTGCCAATGGTTTGCGACTCATTGGGTATCATCTTCTTGAAATCGGCCGATTCACTCAGCAAAAACTGATGATTGAAACATCGGCAAATATTGTTAGTTTAAGTCACGAAGGATCAATGATAACCGTTGATTTAGGAACGGCCTATCCATTAAATCTCTCCACCCTTCCTCTTTCCTTAAATAGCCCGATTAAGGATTATTGTGAAGAAGTCTCAGTCACTTCTGACACATGGGAGGCGGATATGATTTCAATGGGAAACCCTCACTTCATCATTTACACAGACGATGATCACGATAGGTTTCACAAAGAAATGAAATATTTATCTAGTCAAAATGATGTTAACGTCGGAATGATAACCGTTATTCATCCAAGCGAAATTCTCCTCACAACCTATGAACGTGGAGGTGGACTGACTAACGCCTGTGGTACAAACGCAGCAGCTGCGATTGCAAGTGCTGTATCGAGGCGTCTAATAAAACCTTATGAATGGATTACCGTTCACTGCAAGGGAGCTGACCTTGAAGTCAAATGGACCGACGATGCCCATCTCATCCAAAAAGGGGAATGTTCTAAATTGTGTTGCGGTACTTACTTTTATACTGGCTAATTCATTGACATTTAGTAAAATAAAAAGCCCTTTCGGGCTTTTTATTTTGAAACGATAGATTAAATGGTCCACTCTAATAAATCTTTTAAAACATGAGTTGGCGGTGTCTCGTAATTCATCACTTCTTCCCGTGTTGAAACGCCTCCCTCGATATAGATGGTTGGCATCCCCGCATGAATCCCCGCTAAAATATCCGTAAAATAATTATCACCAATCATTGCAACATCTAAAGCATCTAATCCAATCAACTCAAGAGCCTTTTCCATAATAATACGTTCCGGTTTGCCAATGAAGATTGGATCGATTCCTGTTGAAAGAGTTATAACTGAAGTCAGTGCCCCATTCCCAGGTAATAATCCCCGTTCGGTCGGAATTGCAATATCCCCATTTGTTGAAATAAAGGTGGCCCCATTACGAACAGCTAAACAAGCCAAACTTAATTTTTCATAATTAATTTCTCGATCTAAGCCAATCACAACATAATCAGGATTTTCGGAAGTAAGAATTAACCCTTTTTCTTTTAAGGCTCGTTCTAGTCCAACCTCACCAATCATAAAAACTTTAGCTTTTGGATTTTCATCATAAATATATTGTGCCGTTGCCAAAGACGGTGTGTAGACCTGGTTTTCTTTAACTGGATACCCAAGTCCGTTTAAGAGTTCTGCCACCATCTCTGGGGTTTTCGTACTATTATTTGTTAAAAATAAATAAGGAATTCCCTTATCACTCAATGTCTTAACAAAGGCCAATGTCTCTTTAATGACACGAGCGCCATGATAAGCTGTTCCATCTAAATCAATTAAATATCCTTTATACATGATTCTTCCTCACTATTTCTTTGATGTCGACCATTCGGTTGAATACTGTTTTTCCACTATTTTCTCTACTATATAATAAGGACAACCGTAGGCACAATATTCGACTAAATACTCTGGAATCGTCTCGCTTTTTGAGTCTAACGGTACATTTTTTCGATCATTTGAATAAAAACCTTTTAATCGTAATTGTCCACCAGAAAAATCACCAACAATATAATCATACTTTTCAAGTATTTCTGTTAATTTTTGTTTAAATAATCCTTCATCAAATTCGATAAGATGTGTTTTCACTGGCCGATAACGATAACGACTCATCCGTATCACCCCTTTACTTGATATCCAGTGACTTTATTTTATCATAAACCAGTGAAAATCACTATTCTTTACACTAAAAACTCATGGGCCTCTAATGTAATAATATATTTTCCATCCCATTTTGGACATTTTGATCGGGAGAGGCACTTGGCGTTTTAACTTGCGATCCTCCCTCCCCAGACTCATTTGTAAACGGGCTAAGGGGCGTCGTACTACTGCTACTTCCGATATAGTAATACTCTGGAATTTCCCCAGAAATCATTTTAATGACAAGAGGGGTTGAAACATTAACGACGGTTTCCTCCGATTTAAGTGGTAATCCAACTTTTAAGCGAACACTTACGGTGAGTAAAATCTCAAGCATGGCATTATTAATGCCATAAGGTTTCACATTCGTTTTAATATCCGTTTGCGCATTTCCTACAACGGTGGCACGAACCGGAAATTTAGGACCATATTCATGAAACAATGATAAGTTTAAGGCCGCCGTCAGTGGGACATGGAGTAAAATTCCCTCCTCATAAGGTCCTCCATCAATCGTATCTAACCCTAGTTCACTTAAATCCCCGCTTTCTACAAGTAGTAATTTTTCTTCAATCTCTTGCGAAGCAGACACCAATAATTGATTCAATTTAGGTGTATTGATATAAACCTGGTTAACATACCCCTCTTTGTTTTCTTTAAACCGAATCACTTCATCAATATTAAACGAGACCAAGTCACTATTTCCAACCGCCTCTTTTATCATTAACGTCGCAAGATTCACCGTTTGCGTCGATGCATAATCAACAACCATGGAGTATAAATTATGATACGTAAAAAAGATCCCATAAATGAGGCCGCCAACGACGCCCAAGCCAACTAAGCGTCGTCGCCATTTTTTTAAAAAGTCGGATTTTTTTCTTCTATTTTTATGTCTTCGTCTACTACGTCTTGACACCTCTAGCCCCCCGCTTTCTTTAGTCCATCGTAGTAAATGTATATTCACTCTAACTTTCCACCTGAACTAAACAGTGACAAAGGATAGAATAAATGGCCGATCTTTTATCCCAATGAATAGCGACTCTCTCACTAATATGACTATTCTCCCAAAATAAAAACGATTATTGTACAAATTCCTCCTTTTAACAACGCCTCATTAAACCTTTCATCCTCCTAATTGGGTAACTCATCCTGAGCTAAAACATCACATCTCCCCTGCAACCTAGGCCCCTTTAATGACTACCAATATTTGATATACATTGACATTTCCAACGAATTTCTTTTATAATAAGGGTCATAAACTTACAAAAAATAGGGATTTAGAGGTGAGGAATTGTGGCAAATATTAAAGATGTTGCAAGACACGCTAATGTTTCTGTAGCGACCGTCTCACGCGTGATTAATAATAAAGGTTATGTTAATGAACATACAAAAGAACTCGTACTGAAAGCAATTAAAGATTTAAATTATGTTCCAAATGAAATTGCCCGGTCGCTTTATCGAAAATCGTCCAAAATTATTGGAATTATCATTCCAGATTTAAAAAATGAATTTTTTAATGATATGATTGCGGGAATTGAGGAGGTCATCTTACAACACGGTTATAAAACCATGCTTTGTACCTCAAGAGAAAGTCTAGAACGGGAAAAAGAATATTTGCAAATTTTTTCAACAAATAAAATAGACGGTTTAATTTTATGTTCTAACTCTCCAGACATCGCCTCTTATATTAACTTAGATATTCCAATTGTCGGACTAGATCGTATGATTAGTAAAGAAATTCCTTCAATTACAGCGGATAATTACATGGGGGGGATCTTAGCCGCTAACCGTCTCATTGAGGCTAACTGTAAAAACATTATTCAATTAAGGGGGCCCCAGACGTTAACGCCTGCTAATGACCGATCAGACGGTTTTTTACATACATTAGAGAAACATAAAGAAATTCAAGTTCAAAGCCTTGAGCTGGAGTTTACTTCAGATACAACGCAGGATGATATTCAACAATTTCTACAACAAAACCCTGAAATTGATGGAATCTTTGCTGCTAGTGATTTAATGGCTGCTAATTGTATTCGTAGCCTCAAAAAATTAGGAAGACGTATTCCTGAAGAGGTTAAAATTATTGGTTATGATAATATCAGTATTTGCGAGTATACAGATCCGACCATTTCAACTATCGCTCAGCCTATTACAGAAATGGGGGAAATTGCCGCTGAAACTCTCTTCAAACTGATTAACAATGAGCCGATTAATCAACTTCATATGACCCTTCCAGTTGAACTCATCGAACGAGAATCAACAAAAAATTAATCACGGCTCTTCCTTTATCTAAAAATTTTTGAACCATCCTACC
>DKYS01000076.1:12763-29422 GCA_002493395.1 Turicibacter sp. UBA7094
ATACGATTAAGGACTAATTTCGATATTCATTCGAGAAGAGTCCTTTTATATTTTTATCTTCATTTCGTCTCATAAATAGATTCAGCTATTTTATAAAAAAATCTAAATTTGCTGATAAAAGAAAATTATCTCATTGGTCTATACACCCTTTAGATGACTTAGATTCAAATTCATCTCCCCTTGAACCGTTATCAGGATACTGAAATCCTCTATCTCTACAACGAAGTGCGCCCTCATCCCAATTTTTAGCGACGGCTTCTTTTTTAGAAAACAAAGATTTTCTCTTTTCTTCCCCTAATAAAAACTCCCTTCTTAGCATGAAACTACTACAATCATGAAAAAAGCAACTGGATTAGATTCACTCCTTCCAATTGCTTAGGTTGCGATTAATAATTGTCTGATTTAAATGGACAACTCAGGTTCAAAAAGGCCAACACAACAACTTCCTTATTTAAAATCATTATAACTATTTTTAAGGCATCTCTCTTTTATTTATTACTTACAAAAACACAAGCAACCTTTTTATTTTTTCATAGTATATATTAAGTATATCATTGTTTATATTTTACACGATGACGTTATTGTCATTTAAAATATAAGATGATTTACGAGATTTAAATAAGGAGGTTTATTATGCCTAAAAGTATTTCTATCTCTCAACTTAATCAACTGATGAATACTCAACCTAAACCAATCATCATTGATATTCGTGAGCCTTACCAATTTGCAGGCTACCACCTAAATACGGCTGTTAACATCCCTTATCAAAAGCTTGTCATGTATCCAGAACGTTATCTCAACCGTGCAAATACTTACTACCTTATTTGCGAACATGGTGGCGAAAGTTACCGTGCCTGTATGATGTTAGAATCAAGTGGCTATCATGTCGTTAGCATCGCCGGGGGATACACCAATATGCGTTATCGGTATTAAAAAAAGTGAGCTGAAAAACTCACTTTTTTAATATCAATCGTTGAGGAATCGAAGTTTTAAACTGCATCATCTCTTGTGTAACTGGGTGAATGAACTCAACATAATAACTATGTAATAAATGCCCCTCACTCAAAACAAGAGCCTCCTCATCATAAAGCGTATCCCCGATCAAAGGATGTCCAATAAATGCTAGATGAACTCGAATTTGGTGTGTCCGTCCTGTCTCTAAGCGACATTCGACCAATGTTTCATCCTCATAATTTTTAAGAACTTGATAGTGAGTTATGGCGTGATCCCCGTCTTTTAAAACCCCGCGCTTGACCTTTCCCTCTTCCAACCTCCCAATAGGAGCATTGATGGTTCCATCGCCTTCCAAACGTCCTTTAACTAACGTATAATATTTACGTTTCATGTGTTTGATTTGATCGGTCATAAGATGGTGAATATGCCGATACTTAGCCACAACTAATAAGCCAGATGTATCTTTATCTAATCGGTTGACAAAATGAAGGGTTGAATCAATTTGGTGCTGGTCATAGTAATGGGCTAGCGCATTCGCTAATGTTTCATCTGGGTATCTGATAGATGGAATCGTTGGTAATCCCGGTGGTTTATTAATAACCAATAAATAATCATCCTCATACACAATCTCTAACGGATAATCATAAGGACGTAATCCCTCACTTCGGGTCTCTTTCGGAAAAACGACCACTAATTGGTCACCTGCATTTAACGAATAACGCACCGTCTGTAAACGCCCATTAACAAGGAATTGCCCTCCTCGATGCTTCGTCGCCACAATGGCTTTTTTAGATATTCGCTGTTGTTTTAAATAATTGAGCAAAGGCATGCCCGATTCTTCCTCTTTAATATGATAGGTTAATGTTAAACTCATCGTCGTACTCCTATAAAAAATGCTGTTTTACACGATTCCAAAACAGACCCTCTCGTCGTTTGATAAAGGTAACTGAACGATTCGACAAAGACACTCTAATTTTTTGAATATTTTGATAAGATTCATAAAGATGGTCTCTCGTAATCGTGACATCTTTAAAATTCTCAGATTGAAGTGTAACCGTCTGTTCTTCTGGAATAATTAATGGCGATCCAATGGTTCGAAAGACATTATTATTAATCGATGCAATTTCAGTCATCTGAAAAGCTCTTAATGTTGGATAAATTAGTGCCCCACCTAATGATTTATTATAGGCCGTACTTCCCGTTGGCGTTGACAAACAGACACCTGTTCCACGGAAAGATTCAAAAAATAAATCATCGATTGTGACATTTAAATGTTGGGTACGGTATGCATTTAATAACGTCATCTCATTAAATGCATACAATTGGTGACAGACTTCATATGACGTACTTCCACACTCGCAAAGAACAATCGATAATAATGGATATTGGCAAACGTTTCGATGATCCTGTTGTAAAAAATCAACGACCTCATCTAACTCGCTCGGTAACCAATCCGTGTAATAGCCTAAGTGCCCCGTATGAATTCCAATAAACTTGATGTCCTCGATTTGATTTATATAATGATGAACAGCATGCAAAACGGTCCCATCCCCCCCAACCGTTAATACAATATCGGGACAATGGTCATCAATTTCGATTCCTTGTTCTACTAATTTTTCAATGAGTTGTTGTTTAACCTGCCATGAAACTTCACGTTCATTCGTATAGATAGCGACTCTCATTCTAATCTCCTTTATGTTTTTTAATCAAATAGTCTTCATTTAAGGTCACGAGATTCGCGGTCGGTTCAATCACTCGATACTCATCAGATTGTCGTTTTTCAAATGTTTTTTGTGCCTCCGCTATTTCATCGCGTATCTCCGACATTTGACCATCAAGCCAGGCTGCTGCTTCCGCCGCCTGTTTTAGGCGGTCTTTAATTCCTTCAGGAATCTGCCCTTCATATTTATAGTTTAAAGAATGTTCGATACTCGCCCAAAAGTTCATAGCTAACGTCCGAATTTGAAACTCAACCATGACCTTTTTCATTCCATCAATCGTCTCTAAATGGTAATAGGCATGAATATGATAAGAACGATACCCACTTTCACGTTGCATTGAAATATAGTCACGTGTTTCAACAATTTCTAAATCTTGTCGTTTCTTTAATAAGTCCACGACCATATAAATATCTTCAACAAATTGACAGTTAATCCGAATACCAGCAATATCATATACCCGACTCATTTCATTAATCGTTAGCCCCATGCGTTCTAATTTATCTAAAATACTCGCAATCGTTTTAATTCGGCCATCCACGAACTCAATCGGTGAATGTAACCCTTTCGTTTTATATTGTTGGCGAATTCCCCTTAAATTGATCTTTAACTCTTGCAGGGCTAATTCATACGGTTCAAAAAAACTTAACCAATCCATTAAATTCACCTCTACCTTTTACTTAAATTTATTTCCTTATTATCGCTCACTTTATTTTTAAAATCCATTAAACACTCATTGATTATATCACGTCTTTGCGTCATAATTAAATAGAGGTGAGATTCTTTATGGCGACAAATCTAGAAATTGAATTTAAAAATATGTTAACAGAAGTAGAATATAATCGATTACTACAAGAATTCGATATTAATGAAGAACAAATTTGGTTACAAAAAAATGTCTATTTTGATACAAAAAATAGTGATCTCAAACACAAAGAGGCGGCCCTTCGGGTTCGTGTCAAAAATAACACCTATGAACTAACACTAAAAACAAAAAAAGAAATAGGATTACTCGAAACCAATCAATCCATTACTAAAACAGAATACAAAGCCTTAAAATACGATCAGATTTTCGTTAAAGGGCCTATTTTAGATGCCCTCCTTGAATTAGGAATTGATGTAAACCACTTGCATGTGATCACAGATTTAGCGACCAAGCGTGCAGAAGTCGCTTATGAAGGCGGTGTCCTTGTTCTTGATAAAAGTTTTTATGGTGAAATCATCGATTACGAACTGGAGTATGAAGTTTCTGATTTCGAAGATGGAAAACAAATATTTGAAAAGTTCTTGAAAAAACATCGAATTGAACGTCGTCCCGCTAAAAATAAAATTAGACGCGCGATGGAAGCGATGTCATAACAACAAAAAAACTAGCATAAATGCTAGTTTTTTTGTTGACTAAATAGTCTCCCTAGTTGGGCATCTTCTATAAAATAAGGCTCTAATTGCGAAAATAATCTAGGTCTTTTTACATACTCATAATAGCCGAATTGTTTCCGTAACATCCCAAAATAAACGAGTAAATCTAAATAACGTTTAAGTCCGGGAGCGACATGAACACCTTCTTTTAAACGATAACTTCCCTTTAATTTTTTTCGAATATCACATAGCGTAAAAACATCCTGTTCCTCATACTCACTCATAATACATAAGACAACATAGGCCTGCCAAATAAAAAGTGGTTTAACATACACTTCACCTTCAATCGGCCAACCGACCACAGAAGGTAATAAAGATAAATTAATTAAAAATGGCGCACATAATCTCAATAATTTATACTCTTTGCGTTGATAATTTGCAAACTTATAACAACGAAAATCTTTTTTAAGGGCTATCCATTCTTCTATGTGCCGAACCGGAACTTCCTCAGGTATTGCTAGTAGTTGTTGAAGCGTCACCTTATCTAATGGAAATACTTCTTTCGTTGCATCAATTTCACGTTGATTAATCCAAACGATCTGCCGTAAAAAGGTCACTTGCTTAGACTTCCCATTCAAATGAATGAACGGTTTATCTTTTTGCAACCTCATCACACGATCTAAACGATACGTCCGCTTTAATAACGTTAAATCACCGATGAAAATCCATACAACCTCTATTTCTGCACGCTGATAATCCTGATTTCTCTGTTTAAATACTTCCGGTGACATCATACTTTTTTGAACCTCTAGGGCATAAGATTTCCCACTCCACTTAAAAAAAAGGTCTGCTATGCGCTTGCCATCTGGTAACCGATACTCCATCTGAATCTCTTTAGCGCCACAGTCCTCCAACCACTGTGCAAGCATATTTTTGCACCTTAGATGTAACTCACTCTCGGACTCGTGTAGCGCATAATTACACGGAGTAAGGTGAGCAAAATGAGGGCGGCGTTTTGATCCCTGCTTTAAGATAACAGGGGCCCCACAGTAAGGGCAGGAAAAGTTATTAATTAATTTCAACTCTGAAATTTGATTAGATGATACGTTTGTTAAATCAATTAATTCTTCATTTTGTCGAGCTCTTATCATCAACTATCACCTCAATTTAATATACGTTAAACAAAGGTGATTTCCTTTTATAAAAGTTGCTCTTGTTGCAAAAGTTCTGTTAGCTGATCAATCATGAGATCAATGACGCTTAATAGTTGTTTATCATAACGATTCGCATGGACAAATAGCAATTCAATATGTTCCCTCATTAATTTAGGTAAAATCGTACAAGTTTCCTCCGTAATCTGAATAATTCGATTTTCAATCGGATAATACTGACGATTAAGGGCAAAAATAATCTCTAAATAACACTTTAAATAATGAGTTAAAAGGTCCGAAATATGGATTCGATCTCGGTGTTCTAATGCCCGTTCAAACCGGATGTAATATGACTTATGGCTCTTTTTCAAAAGTGGATACTGAATCGTAATAATCCGCTTTCTCATTTGGTCAGAATAATAAGACGTATATTTTTCTTTTAAATTCGTCAATATCTGATGACGATCGAATAATATATTGGAATTATGAATAAAATACGCAACTTGCGTCGATGTGTGACGGGTAATATTAGCCTCATCGGTCACTGCGACTAATTCTTTCTCAACCGTGCTAATATCAAGGTAACAAAGGTCCAGTTCAACAGCAAAATCAAGTAAAGAACAATGGTCAATGTTTACTTCCCCTTGACAATCTAACTCAATAGAGTCTGAAAATTTAATAAGTATTTGTCGGCGTTTCTCCTGAGCAATCGGTTCAGTGAAATAAATAACAATATTAATATCTGATAGTTCATCTTGGTAATTAGAAAATTTAGATCCTGACATCGCAATTGCCGTCACTTCTTCAAGCGTCTTAAATTCAGCCATTAATCGATGTAAAATTTCATTCACATTAATCATCTCGCACGCCCCTCTCTCGACATTTAATTTATAATATAAAAAAACTACCTTATCGTCTTCTCAAATTGTCCGTAATGTTAAAGATAACTTAATACATTCTATTCGCCCACCTTTTTAAATAGAACCCGTACATAAAAAAACACCTCCATCCTTTAGAAAAGAGGTGTCTTATCTATCATTCAACTTATTTTTTTAGGGACAAAACGTATTCATTTACTCCATTAGGTCTTTTAATAGCCAACATAAAAATCTACGAATAGACTAGTTTGTTGACGCCTTTTCAATAAAATTATCTTTTAAGGCACGTTCTAGCGCCTTTACATACGAACAATTGCAATGATCGCAATTATTGCAATAAATAACGTTACGTAACTTACGGGGTAAAAAGCAACGAATCTCTTCATCATTATATCCCACCTGTAATCGATGTTTATCTACAATAATTGGGCGACGTAAAACACTTGGATTTTCGACAATAAAATCAATCAATTCATTAATCGTCATATCATCCGCATTTAAATTATTTTCCTTAAACGCCTTAGAACGCGTCGAAATAATATCCTCAAATCCATTTTCCGTTTTTTCTAAAATTTGTTTGATATTCTCACGCGTAATTTTTGTTACAAATAAGTTTTTTTCCGTATATTTAATCCCGTATTCATCTAGCCATTTTTTCGCCTTACGACACGATGAACAACTAGGAGATGTATAAATTTCAACCACTCATATCCCTCCAATGATAGCCCTTTGCTATCTTTATTATTGTACAACACCCTCTCATGAGATACAACCTCTTAATATTACCTCCACTCGTATCTTCTATTATTCGACAAACAAAAAGGACGGCCCACGTTAACGGTGGCCGTCCTTTTTATTCACGAGATGCTTTATCTCATACCGTTTTAGTTTGACAGTTACTCTCTTGTGAAAGTTTACCTTTTATCACTCGACGCATAAACCAGCTAAATAAAATAATAGCGGCTAAAATTCCGATCCCATTTGAGAACGTTCCATTTAAACGAAGTCCCTCTTTAGCTTGTAAAATATAGGAAGTACAAATAAAAGTCATAAACGTTGCTGGAAGTAAAGTAATCCAGTAATTACGTTTATTTTTTAATAAATAAACAGTCGCTGTCCATAAACAAATCGTTGCTAATGTTTGATTCGACCAAGCAAAGTAACGCCAAATAATATTAAAATCAATTTGCGTTAAAATAATGCAGACGACAAATAACGGAATCGCAATATAAAAACGTTTAGCCACATGATCTTGTTTAATTGAAAAGGCATCAGCAATTGTTAAACGCGCACTTCTAAACGCCGTATCCCCTGAAGTAATCGGACATGCGACAACCCCAAGAAGAGCTAATACTGCACCAACTTTTCCTAATAACCCCGTTGAAATCAAATTAACAACCCCTGACTGTCCCCCTGATTCAACTAACGCTTGGTTTAAATCTGTCGTATTTCCAAAGAACGATAAGGAAACAGCACACCAGACTAAAGCGACAATTCCTTCAACGACCATCGCCCCATAAAATACCTTTTTACTTTCTCTTTCATTTGAGACACAGCGTGCCATCATCGGAGACTGTGTCGCATGAAAACCACTTAACGCCCCACAAGCAATTGTCACAAATAAAAACGGAAACACAGATAACTTTTCTGGATGTAAGTTCTCAAAGGTCATTTCCATCATCGGTCTTGTCCCATTAAAATGATTAATAAACATCGCCCCACATAATCCGACTGCCATCAATAATAAGGCTGCACCAAATAACGGATAGATCTTACCAACAATTTTATCAACCGGTAAAATAGTTGCTAAAATATAATATAAAATAATTAAAACCGTCCAAAAAATTAGACCCTGTCCCGTCATTGAAGCCAATAATCCCGCAGGTGAACTAACAAAAACCGTTCCTACTAAAATTAATAAAATAACAGAGAACACACGCATAATCATTTTCATACGATCGCCTAAATAAATTCCAACTAATTCAGAAATCGACATCCCGTCATGTTTCATTGAAATTACACCGCTTAAATAATCATGAACCGCACCTGCAAAAATCGTTCCAAACGTAATCCACAAAAAGGCCACTGGCCCAAATAACGCTCCAGAAATAGCCCCGAAAATAGGACCTGTCCCCGCAATATTCAAAAATTGAATTAAAAACACTTTCCACCATGGCATCGGAACATAATCCACATCATCTTGCAATTTAATGGCTGGTGTCTCCTTATCTGGATTAACCCCTACCATTCGATCAACATACGTTCCATAAATAAAATACCCACCGATTAAAATACTTAAACACACTAAAAAAGTAACCACTTGACTGCTCCCTTCTACCTCTCTCCTAGATACTGCTATTTGTGAAAAAATTATTTTTTACAAATTCATTATACTATGAATTTTCAAAATTAAAAGTCTTTTTGACATATTTTTAAATATTTTTTCACAAATGAAACAAAAAGAGAGATTGCTTCTCCCAAAGGAAAAACAATCTCTCTTTTTTATTTTTCTTCTTTCCACTTTTTAATTTCTTCTTCTGTTCCTAAAACGAAATGTCCAGGTGAAACTTCCGTCCATGTTCCGGCATAATAATCAACTTTTGATTTATCATAAATAATTCGTTTACGATTACGCTCATAATTCGGATCAGGTAATGGAATCGCTGATAATAATGAACGAGTATAAGGATGAATGGCATGTTCATAAATATCATCTGCACTTCCTAACTCGACTAAACGTCCAAGATGCATTACACCAATGCGATCTGAGATATATTTAACCATTGATAAATCATGGGCGATGAACAAATAAGTTAAACCAAATTCTTTCTTTAACGTATTCATTAAGTTAACCACCTGTGCTTGAATTGACACATCAAGCGCAGAGATGGGCTCATCTGCAATAATGAATTCAGGATTAGTAATCAAGGCACGAGCAATCCCGATTCGTTGACGTTGACCTCCAGAGAACTCATGAGGATATCGTCCCGCGTGATCCTTACTTAATCCAACCGCTTCTAAAATTTTATACACTTTCTCTTCACGATCTTGCTTATTCTTAGCCAATTTATGAACATCTATTCCCTCGGCAATAATATCAATAATGCGCATTCTTGGATTCAGGCACGCCATTGGATCTTGGAAAATCATTTGAATCTTTTGGCAAACCTCTGCCTTCTCTTTCTTTGATAACTTCGTCGCAATATTTTTCCCCTTAAAATAAACTTCTCCGGCGGTCGGTTGGTATAACCGAATAATACTACGTCCTGTTGTTGATTTTCCAGATCCTGATTCACCAACCAGTCCAAATGTTTCCCCTTTATAAATTGTAAAGGAAATATCATCAATCGCCTTAACAACCGTATTGGCACTAATCTTAAAATATTGCTTTAAATTTTTAACTTCAAGTAAAACCTCGCGTTCATTCTTATGACTCATGAGCATATCCCCCTTTTTCTCTCAGACGTAAAACAGCAGCGGGTGGCGTCACTTTCGGCGCCTGTTCATGCAATAACCAAGTTGCCGCATAATGAGTATCACTCACCTTAAACATCGGTGGCTGTTCCTCATAATCAATTTTTAAAGCATATTCACTACGAAAAGCAAAGGCATCTCCTTTTGGTGGAATTAAAAGATTCGGCGGTGTTCCAGGAATTGCATATAACAACTCTTCATTCGTATCTAAATCAGGCATTGAGGCAAGCAGTCCCCATGTATATGGATGGCACGGATTATAAAAGATCTCGTTGCTCGTTCCAATCTCACAAACACGTCCTGCATACATCACGGCAACACGATCAGCGACGTTAGCTACTACGCCTAAGTCATGTGTAATAAAAATAACGGCAACATTTGTTTTTTGCTGTAAATCTTTAATTAACTCTAAAATTTGGGCCTGGATAGTAACATCGAGTGCCGTCGTCGGTTCATCACAGATTAAAATACGTGGATTACACGCCAGTGCAATCGCAATAACAATCCGTTGTCTCATCCCTCCAGAGAACTGATGCGGATACTGATTCATACGCTTTTTCGCCTCATTAATTCCAACAAGTGTAATTAACTCTTCCGCTTTTTCCCTCGCTTCTGCTTTATTACATCCCTGATGCTTCATAATAGGTTCCATAATCTGACGACCAATCGTCATGGTTGGATTTAATGACGTCATCGGATCCTGGAAAACCATTGCGATTTCTTTCCCTCGAATCGATTGATACTCATGTTCAGATAACTTTGCTAAATCAATATCTTCCCCATTATCCTTTGTATACGTTATTGACCCATTCGTAATCTTTCCGTTATCAGCCAAGATCCCCATAATCGATTTTGAAGCCACTGATTTTCCAGATCCTGACTCACCAACAATTGCTAAAGTTTCTCCTTCATGCAAAGTAAAACTCACACCACGAACTGCAGAAACAGGACCTGCGAATGTATCGAATGTGATATTTAAATTATTAACATCTAATATTTTTCTCATAACTTTCTCACTGTCCCCTTCCTACTCCCCGCGTAAACGTGGATCTAATGCATCGCGTAGACCATTTGCAAATAAATTAATCGCCAACATTAAATAAACCATAAAGAACGCCGGAACCATCATTAAGTAAACATAAGACAACATCTTACTTGTTCCGTCGCTAAGTAGAACCCCTAGTGATGACATAGGAATTGGTAATCCAAGACCGATAAAAGATAACATCGCCTCGGTTGCAATAGCTGATGGAATTGAGAACGTCGCCATCACCACTAATTGACCAATAATATTTGGAAATAAATGTTTGAAAATAATACGTGGACTACTTGCTCCAAGCGTTGTTGCCGCCATAACGAACTCCTGGTCTTTTAATTTTAAATATTGAGCCCTTACAACACGTGCAACTGAAATCCATCCTGTTAAACTCATTGCTACAATTAAAATAATAAACGCTCCTGCTACATTTGATAAATGAATATTAAATAAATTTTCAATCCCTTGAATAAATGGTTTTTTCACGCTACTAAAGATAATCAAAATAACTGTCGTTGGAATAGATCCTAAAATCTCTGTAATACGCATCATCACATTATCGATAACTGTTCCCCCATAGAATCCTGCAATAGATCCGTATAAAATTCCAAGTGTAAAATCAATAATTAAAGATA
The DNA here is from genome assembly GCA_002493395.1 of Turicibacter sp. UBA7094. GTDB lineage: Bacteria > Bacillota_I > Bacilli_A > MOL361 > Turicibacteraceae > Turicibacter. Next base: position 23,969 of record DKYS01000076.1, read on the forward strand.
AAAACCCAATTAATAATGATACTTGAACTCCCGTCCATAAACGTGTCCATACATCAAATCCTAATTCATCTGTTCCAAAATAGAAGTATAAATGCTCCACACCTTTTTGAACATAGGCATTAACCTTAACCTTTAACATTTGAATCCCTTGGTTATCTGTTTCTGTTTGATCTAACTCAAATGAATCTAAATTCGCATAATCTGAATATTTACTCATTAATTCACTTGCTGGAACGTCTTCAGTAGAAGAAGATCCGCGTAATTGAATCGTAATCTTCATGTCTTCACCTTTACCAGACCAAGAGATAATTTCGTAATCATTTGGATGATATTTAACTCCTAGCGCTTTAACAAACTCTGCCTTTTTTAATGGAGTATTTAATGCACTTACCTCATCTGGAAGTGAACTTCCAACAAATAACTCAAACGTCGTCATTTTCTTTGTACTCGTTCCATCAAAAATTCCGAGTTTCTCTAATCCCTTAACACGGGGTGGTAAGTAACTTAAACGTGATTTTTCAATTTGTTTACCTGTTTCAGTATCTATTAAAATGGGTGTTTGGTTATATTTAACTCGCTCTCCATTTTCGTGTTTCGGACCAACAAGTGGCGCTAGAAATGAACAAATAACAAGTAATAAAATGGCATACATCGAAATAAGAGCAGCCTTATTTTTCCTTAGGCGACGCCAAGCATCTTGCCAGAATGTTAAACTTTCTGTTTTAATTTCATCACCCTGTCCGTGATGGGTTGGCTCTAATTCAAATAAACTTGGATCAAATTTTTTCGAAATCATTATTTTGCACCTCCAGTTAAACGGATTCGAGGATCAATGACACCGTACAATAAGTCGATGACTAAAATAACCACCACATATAAAACGGCATAGAAGAACGCAATCCCAAGTGTTAAAAATTGATCGTTCATTGTCACGGAATTTAACATTAACTTACTTAACCCTGGAACGCCAAAGAATTGTTCAATAACTAAACTCCCCGTCATAATTGAAACAACCATCGGCCCAACAACTGTAATAACTGGAATTAAGGCATTACGAAGGGCGTGATGAAAAATCACTTGTGTTCTTGTTAATCCTTTTGCGCGTGCTAGCAAAATATAATCCGTATTTAGCACCTCAATTAATTCTGATCTCATATAGCGCATAAGTGATGCGATAACTGGAACGGCCAATGAAATAGATGGTAAGATTAATGATTTAAACTCATCCATCGCTGAAATCCCCCGAACCGTATCTTTCGGTTGATATAGAAGTGGTAACCATCCAAGCTTACTACAAATAAAGTATTGTAAAAAGGCAGCCAATACAAACGAAGGAATAGACACCCCAAGGACAGAGATAATCGTAATCGTATGATCAGCCCATGAATTTCGCTTCATTGCTGCAATAGCTCCGAATAAAATTCCAACGACCACCCCGATTAATAAAGCTAAGGCTCCTGGTTTAATCGTATAAGGAATACGTGTTAAAACAAGATCTGATACTTCTTGATTTTGAAGTTTAAACGAAACTCCAAAATCCCCTTGAACAACACCTTTCATATAACGAATATATTGAACTGGAATCGGGTCATCTAATCCATACTTTTGTTCTAAAATAATTTTTTGTGCCTCGGTTACCTTCTCCCCGTCAAACGGGCTCCCCGGAATTAACTGAAGCAATAAAAAATTTACTGTTAGAACTAAAAATAGCGTAATAATCATGTAACCAATCCGTTTTAAGATATACTTAAACATGGTTATTCTCCCCTTTCGTAAGCTCTCTCCCTCTTATTCATTATTCTTATAGAATAAAAAATAGATTTAAAAAAATAATACTGAGCTATTGTCATTTTTTAAATCTATATTCTAATCAACTTCTTTTTATGATAAATAAGCATAAGACGACAAAACGTCTTATGCTTGTAAAACCACAAATGATATGAATTATTCTTGGATATCTACCCATTTATAGAAATAATCAGGTCCAACCGCTTGTTTCCAGTAGTTAACTAACTTCGGACTACGTAAAACAACTGTCCCTTTTTGGTATAACGGAATAATCGCTTGGTCTTCACCAATTAAAATTTGTTCCGCTTCAACTAATGCATTCCAGCGTGCCTCATAATCTGTTGCTAAATCCCCTGATTTCGCTGAATTAACTAACTCATCATATTTAGCGTTTGAATAACCAATATTATTATGTCCCCCACCAGTAACGAACATATCTAAGTAAGTCATTGGATCAGCATAATCTGGACTCCATCCTGATAAAGCTAATTGATAGTCACCAGAAGAAACACGTGCTAATTTTTCTGGGAATGGAACAGGTGAAATCGTAACTGTTACACCAAATTCTCCTAAAACTTCTTGCACATCATTTTGAATTGCTGATCCCATTTTAATTGCTGAATCTGCTGATTGGATTAAAATTTCTAAATCAACTGGTCCTGTTACGCCAGTTTCAGCCATGGCTTCTTGCCATAATTTTTTAGCTTCTTCTTTATTATAAGTGTTAAATCCTTCATATGTCGTACGGAAATCTTGTCCCTCAACTGATGTTCCTTCAGGTCCATAGGCAAAGTTCTTTGGCACTAAATAATCAGCTACCATTGATCCATTTACTAATACTTCATCTGTAATAAATGATTTATCAATCGCCATATTAAGAGCTTTACGCGCCTTAGCATTAGCTAATAATTTAGTTACTGGCGTTGCGGCACCATTTCCTTGGTTAACTTCTAAATAGAATACACCTGGATCCCCCTCAGCTACTGCATCTGGACGTGATCCATAAGTGGCTACATTAGTTCCGCTTAATCCTGCTTCCATAACCGTACCATCTGTATATAAGCTTACCCATGTGTTATTATCAATGTTTTCATTCACAATGAAATCCACACCATCTAACGCTACATTTTCAGCATCCCAGTAAGATTGGTTTTTTGTTAAATAGAAGCTTTTTGAAATTTTCCACTCTGTAAATAAGAACGGTCCATTATATAAGAAATTGTCAACTGTTGTTCCAAATTTATCTTCTGTCACTTCATTAACGAATTTTTCATTAACTGGATAGAATGATGGGAACGCCATTAATGATAAGAAATAAGGTGTTGGGGTTTCTAATTTTACCTCAAACGTATGATCATCAATCGCTTTAAATCCTAATCCATCCATTAATTGTTGCATATTTTGATTTGCTTCCTCAACAGAGGCAAATCCTAATCCTTTAATCGCTTCTTCAGCTGAAGCGATTCCTTGTTCTAATTCGGCTTTTGCTTCATCATATTGTTGTTGTGCCGTTTGAGAATCCGTATCTTTATAATCTGAAACTTTTAATGAAGAAAGATTTTTTGAATCTGTATTATATGTCACTAAGTTTGATGCTAATCCTAAAGCATCCTTAGCGCCTTCAATACCAGCAGTTTCTAACATAAAGTTATATTCTGCCCCAGTATTAGGATCAATTAACTTGTTCCAAGAATAAACAAAATCGTGAGCAGTAACAGGACCATATTCTTCCCCATTCGCTTTTACCCATTTTGCATCTTCGTTTAAGTGGAACGTATACGTTAATCCATCTTCTGAAACATCCCAGCTTTCTGCTACCCCTGGCATGATTTCTCCGTTTTCACCAAACGTTACTAATCCTTCTAAAATATTACCTAGCATTAAAAATGAAACTGAGTCTGTCGCTTGCCAAGGCAGTAAGCTTTTAATGTTCGATGTTTCTAATAATTTTAAAACGTTACTACCCGAGTTTGCTTCCCCTGCACTCGAGTGTCCATTACTATCTGCGGGATTTGCATCACCTGATGAGCAGGCTACTAATCCAAAGGCACAGACAGCAGCAGCAAAAATACCTCCTAATTTCTTGTTCACTCTGTTTCCCCCTTACAATTAAATTACCATAATTGGTATTTTTTGTATCAACTAGGATACTTATTTACATTTTAACTTCCAAAATATAGTTTGTAAATCCTATTTTTGATGTGTAATCGTTTTTATTGATTTAAAAAAAATCTTAAATGAAATATGACAAAAGACGTTCGCAATAAAACGGTTTGATTCTTTGAAATGCGTAGAATTATTATAATTTTAGTCATTTTTTATACGAAAACTTATTTGGGCTAGGATCTCTGTTATAATGAAGAAAATATAAGGGGGAATCTAATGATGCTAAAGCAGTATCACGTCTTTTTCAAATCAATTTTATGGATTTTGGGAGTCACCTTTCTCTTTTTACTGAGACAGGGATTTTCTACACTTCACTTCATTAATACACTTTTTCTCGTTTCTATTTTCTTTTTTTGCATCTATGCCTTTAAATGGGTGGTCGACCGGGGGGCTTTCTACACTTTTGAATACTCTTGGCAAAAAACAAAACGATATGTTCTATTTTTCCTTCCTAAATACTGGACAGCAAAGGATGTAAAAGACAAGCAAAACGATTATGATGAGGCAACGGGTGAAAAGATTTTCCATAGTTTTGAAGAATTTTACGAATACAAACAATCTAAACGTTGGCTAGATATCAATCAACTTTTGGCCTCAACGCTCATCCTACTTGCCCTGACCTTTGCTTTATCATTTACAATCATTTAAAAGTCACAAAAAAACTCATAACCCGTTAGGGCTATGAGTTTTTTTATTTAGTTTTTCTCGTAAGATAATTCAATATTTCCATCAACCACATCGACAATAACCGTCGTATCCATTTCAATTTCGCCTGCAATTAAGGCACGTGCAAGTTTTGTTTCAATCGTACGTTGGATGAATCGTTTTAATGGACGTGCCCCATACACTGAATCAAATCCTGCCTCTGCGACATAAGCATGAGCGGCATCCGTTAAGCGGACTGTAATGCGTTCTTCTACTAAACGGTCATTTAATCCTGCAATAAATTTATCCACGATTTGATAAATAATTGACTCTGATAATGGATTAAATGTAATAATTTCATCAATACGATTTAATAACTCTGGTTTAAAGTAATCACGTAACACATCAAGCACTTGTTCTTGAGCTTGTTCAAAATCTGGGTTTTCAAGTAAGATTTGTGACCCGATATTAGATGTCATAATAATAATTGTATTTTTGAAGTCAACTGTACGACCTTGAGAATCGGTAATACGGCCATCATCAAGAATTTGTAATAAAATATTAAACACGTCTGGATGAGCTTTTTCAATCTCATCAAGTAAGACAATTGAATAAGGTTTACGACGAATAGCTTCCGTCAACTGTCCACCTTCTTCATAACCAACATAACCTGGAGGCGCTCCGACTAAACGAGAAACCGCATGTTTTTCCATATACTCACTCATGTCAATACGAACAATATGTTCCTCACTATCGAATAAAAACTCAGCTAATGCTTTCGCAATTTCGGTTTTACCAACCCCTGTTGGTCCTAAGAATAAGAACGAACCGATTGGACGATGTGGATCCTTAATT
>DKYS01000090.1:0-126 GCA_002493395.1 Turicibacter sp. UBA7094
TATACTCTTTTTGTCGTTTTTTGTTCTTTTTTAATCGCTCGCCTAATCTCCCCTTTAATTAGTTTTTCAAACCTTTTATAACATAAAAAAGGAGGCCCTTTTGGGCCTCTTAAAACAGGGGATGAT
>DKYS01000090.1:292-17881 GCA_002493395.1 Turicibacter sp. UBA7094
CGTAATGTTTAATTAGGGTAGTGTCTTGTTCTTCAAGACATTTATTATTATAACATCCTTCTCTCTCTTCTTGTGTCTTTTTGTCGTTTTTTTTATTATTACCAAGCGAAAGAAAAAGAGATTCATAAGAATCTCTAAAAATAGGGATGATTTATAACGATTGGGATGAAAAGAGAGAATGTTATAAAGTCGTTTAGGGAGAACTTTATAACATCTAATTGGGGCATACCTTGTCCCCCAAGACAGTTTCTATTATGTCATATTCCTTAAGATAACATGTGTTTTTTTCATGTTCCTTTCCAAATAAAACCTCTTTTTTAGAAAGACTCGTGGTGTAAACAAATATCCGCTAATAAAGGATAATGATCCGATGGATATCTCCCATTTTGATTATCTTTTATAATTTGAGTATTCTCTACCTCATACTCGGGGGAAACGAAAATGTAATCTAAGTGCATCCCTCGCTCACGATCTTTAAATCGCCCCATCGTTGCCTGATGATAAATCGCTGGATCTTTCTCCTGAACAGCGACTAATTGTCGGGTATTATATTTTTTTCCAAACACATTTCGAATCACTTTCTGATGTGGATTGGCATTAAAATCTCCCATCAAAATAATAGGTAAGTTTTCATAGGCCTGTTGCTTTTCAATATATCGCATGATTTTTTTCAATCCGTATTGTCTGGCTGGCGAAAGATAACAATCCAAATGAGTATTATAAACCCTCACAATTTCACCCGTATTCAGCTTAATTTTAGCTGTCGTACAAATCCGTGGAAAAATAGAATACCAGACGGAGCTTCCAACTTTTTCAGGTTTTTTCGAAAGCCAAAATGTTTCTTGATTTAAGATGGTATGTCGATTGGAGACTAAGATATTATTATGTTCAATAAAAAATCGTTTACTACGAGGTTGTCCGATAATCTGATACCCTTTTAAATTTTTTTCTAAATCCTCTCTCATCTTAACCGTCACTTCTTGAAGACCAATAATATCACACGCATATTTTTCTAAAACCTCACAAACGAGTTCCTTTCTTTTATTCCAACGATTTTTACCGTCTAACACAGAATCAGAACGGAGATTAAATGTCATAATTTTCACCCAATATTCCTCCTTTAGTCTTCACCCTCATCTAAAATAGCTTCCATTGATTAGCTCTAAAGTAACCCTTCCATCTCCTTTTTCTACGAAAGGTTGATATTCTTAACCACGGTTCGCACAAACCTCTCCCATTAGTTAATCCTAGGGATACGTCACTTCATGCTAGATTTTATCCCCCTGTATTAAAATATCCTACCTGTCTATCTTATCATAATCAATCACTGCTTTAAATACCATCACCTTTATTTCAAGTTAATCCTTTAACTCTATTCTTTTCATTTATGCGCCCCTTATTCGTAAAAAAAAGTTACCCCAGGGGGTAACTTTTAAACGAGCAATACATATAAAAAATGAGCCACCATTCCAGCCACAATCCCACCGACTGTATGAGCCAAAATCGCTTTACTACTTAATTGTCGGACACCGAGCGCATCCATCATCCCAACATGTGTACTTAAATAACCACTCCAGCACATTCCCATGGCCGCAAATACAGCAATATCATTTGGGGTTACGACGTTTTCAGTAATAAATTGAGGAATGAGCGACATCGCCGCACCCACAGCACCTAATGAGGTAACCGGAACAGCGATAGCTTGTGCATTCGTAAATCCAAATAGCGGATTTAAAATAAACATCAATTTTTCTCCAATGGCTGGTAAAAGGGCGACCCCTTCATAAGCCACGCCTAAATAAACAGGCTCCCCCGTTACAGGATCGACTGATGGACCAAATGTCAACAACATCACAAAGGTACAAATAATCAAAACCCCTGGAATAATTGACATTCCCATCTCAACTCCATTCTTTCCACCTTCAAGCATCGCATCCAAGATGCGTTGAAAAAGATTACCTTCCCTAATTTCACGGAAGTCCTTTACCACAACACTTTCCTCTTCGGCATCCTCTAACCTCTCTTGGGCGGCATAATATTTCTTCGTATACGCAAGCATTAAGCGGACACTGACAATACTTCCAACAATAGCTCCTACATTTCCTAGTAACGCTGGAAGAATATAGTCAGGTCCTAATGCAACCATAAACGTTGTCACAATCAATCCCATTCCAAAAGCTGTCCCTAAATTACACAATGCAGGAACCTCGTGACGTTTAAAGAATTTTTGAAACTCTTTATCCTTTGCAAATGCAATAATCGCTGGGTTATCGGACAAATACGTTGCAATCGCACCAATAATACTCGCTCCCGGTAATCCATATAATGGACGAATGAACATCGATAATAACTTATTGATGAGGGCGATCACCCCAAATTCAGATAATAACGCACTAAGCGCTCCCGCTAAAACAGCTAGAGCCATAATTAAAAAAACAGTCTGCAATAATAAATCATGGGCCGTTTTCATAATCACACTAAACATTATTCCTACACCCATTTTACTCGCAATATAGCCAAATATACCAAGTGTGATGGCTAAAAACACAAATGTTTCTAGACTAACCGAGCGTACGCGCTTCTTTGACTGGTTCATTTCATAAACTCCTTTCTAGCGGTTTATTTATTTTATAAGAAATTCCGTAGATACTCTCCCCTTAAAGGTAAGAGATTCCCTCCAAATCCTTATCCCATGAATTCGCCATTTTCTCACCGTCAAATTCAACGGATGCGTCCCCCATAATAAAAACATTATATTAAAAATTACATGGACATTCAACGACAAAGTTTGAGTTGTTTTTTTATTCCCCTCCCCATCTTCTCTAGACGCGTTCTTTTATCACTTTTTCACTAAAGTTCTATCCCTTTATTTTCTATTTTTCAAAATTTCCGCAAAAAGAGGCACAAATTGAGCATACTAATAAAAACTAGTTTTTTAGGAGGCTATCATGAACGTTAAACATTTTATATCCATCAGTTTAATCGGGGGGGCAGTCGTCATCGGCGGAGCATCCCTTGGATTCACTTCAATTTCACCCGAAGTGATTCAGGATTCGGCAATTAAACTTGACCTAGCTCGAACGACGGCTACACCCGTTTCTAAATTATTAGAAGAAGATTCCCCTGTGCTTGTTAACGCAACCTCACAACTTCAACTCTTGCATGAAGAGCGTAGCACTTTGGAAACAGAAATCCAAGACTTACAGACTCGTGTAAAAGAATTACGGACACAGCGAAATATTTTAGCAGAGGAAACGAGTCCCTATGCAGAATCCATTTCTAAAGACATTTTAACCCCCTTAACACACTTAAAAGACAAAACAGCAAAATATGAAAATAAACAAGCGTCATCGTCTCTCTACGAAACGACTTTGTCGGCCATTACCCAGGCCATCACTTGTGTGGAGCAATATCTTCATAACCCGAACAATAAAGACGAATATGAAACAACACTTCAAACAACGTTTGAATTCATCGACGATGAACTCACAAAGCATCCAGTAAACTCTGCTCTAAATGTTGCCTCAGAATTTTTAACATCTGGGTTCACAAAAACAATGATTCTTTTAGACTTAAATGAAACACAAGAATTACTCCAAGCGTTTGAGGCTAATTATATTACCGTTGAAAATGATGAGACTGCCCAATTTAAACGTAGTAAACAACAACAACTCGCAACCGAAGAAGATTTAAAATATAAAGAACTCCAATTAGATGAACTCGCTTTGCGTCTAAGCGGAATTTTAGATGAAATTGAACAAGTTTCTCAATAAAAAATGAAGGAGAATTCTCCTTCATTTTTTATTGAGAAAGAACCTCATCTTCTCCCTCCAAATCTAAGGTTTTAAACATTTGATTTGGAAAAGAGCGATGAAGAACATTTTCTTTATGTAATTTAGCCAATTTCAAATTCAATTCCGAGTAGTTACTCTGTTTGGTTAATTCGATAATTTTACCTGCTATCGTTTCTTGTGGATCGGTTAGTTGATCCATTTTCTGTCTGATTACTTTTTCTAAATCTAAGCTGAACGCTTCATTAATTTCTTGCATCTTCTCTAAAATTTCTCGTGCCCAATCTGACATTAAGATCTCGTGACCTAACTTTTGAATTTTCAAGAAAGGTCGACGACCGTTTAAAGCAACTCGTTGCTCATTATAAGCAGCCTCCTGTTGCCAGTCTTTTGACTCAACTTCCTCGCTATCGAGTAAAAATAAAATAAATAAATGAATAAATTGCATATCTGCTAATGAAATACCGAGCGGCTCAAAAGGATTTAAATCAATCGATCGAATTTCAATGTATGAGATCCCATCCTTTTTTAAAGACTCCATTAAACATGTCGAATCCTTCGCCTTTAATCGAATGGGGCTATAAAATTCCTTCACGCTTAAAAGTTGCCCCTCCTCAATATAAGTTTGAAGGGAATGAATGTAGCTTTGCACATCCTGGTACTGCGCATAAATTGGAATTTGATTTTGATAGCCGTACGAACTATTACGAAATGAAATGGCTCCTTGCTTAGCGTAGCTATTTTGAGCAATTTTCATTAACGATTCATCGCATTCACTCATATAGCTTGCATCAACCACCGGGGATGCACCTAGAAAATAAATAAGCACCCAACGATAACGAAGATATTGACGGACAATTTTTAAATACACCTGTTCCTTAAATACCGGGTAAGACATACTCGATGCTTGACTTTCATATAACTTTTTTAGTAAAGATTCAGAAAATGAAAAATTATAGTGAATCCCTGAGATTAATTGTTTTTTAGGACCATACTTTTCTAACAATTTTTGGCGGTAGTTCGTCAATGCCTGTCCCTCTACCCCCTGGCCAAAATGAGCAACTGGAACCACCTGATTCTCTGCCAATACACAAGGCATCGACTGTGGCCATAAATATTCTTGTTTTTCAAGCCCAACTATTGTTTGTCGATAAAGAGCAGATAAAGAGTGATAGACCTGTTGAACCGTTTGACAAACAGGTGTAATCATTTCAATCTGGCTCTCCGAGAAATCAGTTGTAATAGACGGGTTACTCAGTTTATTTCCAAATACCTCTGGGTGTGGCGTACTCGCCAACACCCCCTCTGGAGTAATGCGTAGGCCCTCCCGTTCAATTCCAAAATTCCCTTGAGATAAATCCTCTTCCATCAATCGATCTTTCCATTTCAATAACATGACTTCTCCTGACCCCCTCTCTTCATTTCTATATATAAACAGAACTATTTCCCTCATTTAAGATAACCCGACAAACCGGTCGCAAATAGGCATACATGAAGGCTGACTAGCAATAACTAGTCCCTATTATAGCCCATCTGTTTTTAAACTGCGAAAGTTGATTTTCCTTAAAAAGAAAATTATCCATTTATAGGTTATGATTTTAAAGGGCGTTTTATACCGCCCTAAAACAATCTCTCCTCCTATCATAGCACATCCGAATCGAACTTTCCTCTCTAACACTTCGTCCCTTCTCTTAGGGGCTTCATCCAATATCCTCACTTGTTTTTACTTTTTCCTCTATGTTATAATAGTTATAAAATACTGATTTGAGAGGTACCACATGTCAACATCTCCTATTTTATCCTATTTTAATGAATACGGACTATTCCTTGTTTTTCTTATTATGTTTTTAGAGGCTTTAAACGTCACAGGTATTCCATCTTATTTTATTTTAGCAGCGATAGGTTATCTTACTAACCAAAGCTCACTAAACTTCTTCGTTGTTTTTCTAATGACACTTTTAGGGAGCGTCAGCGGTTGTGTTCTCTACTATGGCATCTCTTTAAAATTTGGTCGTCCCATGTATGATTACTTCTATAGAAAATTTCCCGCGACTCAGCGCGGGTTAAACAAAGCGTCAACGTTAAGTGAAAAATACGGACCCATCACTTGTTTCCTTGGTCGAATCATTCCCACCGTTCGTACATTTATATCATTAATGGCTGGCGTTTTCCAACTCCCTTTTAAACCCTACTTCCTTTATTCATTCCTCGGGATTTCACTATGGAATTTCACTTTACTACTGGTTGGTTATTTCATTGCTTCCCCCTTCTAACCCTAATAAAAAAACCTCAACTGAGGTTTTTTTATTAGGCAAAAAAGCAACAGATTCTAACTTAATCGTTTCTTTTTTAAGCGCCGCCGTGTTTTCCTTCTTTTCACAAAAGTAACCACCCAAAAGAAAAAACGAAGGCGACTTTTCACCTCTTCTACGCTTTCTACTACACCCTCTTTTAATTGATGGGGAATCTCGCATAACTGTTCAGTCTTAAGTTGCACTTCAATCGTCTGAGTCTTTACTTTTTGTCGCAATCGATTTAAAAAATAAACACTCACTCCCGTCATAAGAATGACACATAAAATAGAAACTAACATTAATCCATCATATAAAGTCAACAAAAATTACCTTCTTTCCTCTCGTTCTCCTTTTTGTATTATAAACGGAATAACAAAAGGGTTCAATCCTTCTATTTAAAAATTTATCCTGGTTAGAAAAAAACTAGTCACCGTCTCTTCTAATCCTCGAAGATGGTTTATTCATATTCGGTATGCATGTATTTATTATAAAAATCGATAATTTGTTGCATAATGACAGGATCAAGTTGTTTTTTTGCCTCATAAACAACTTGCTGATACATTCTTTTCACCGATTGAGGAAGATGTACTAGCGAAGGATATTCTTCAATTTGTGCCTGTAACGTTTGAACGAGCTGCTCGTTAAGCACAATCTCATGCCCCCGATTTTGATAACGCTTAAATATCAACCGGGGATTAGCTGTTAATAAAGATTCATACTTAAAAAATGACTGTCCGTATTGAATTACCGGATCATCTTCACTGTGCAAAAGCAAGACATAGCTATTGGTTTCCATCAAGACGTTCAAATTATCCGCCTCGGCATATTTTCCATATTTTAAATACTCATACATTTTAAAATATGGCTTTAAAATACCCACACGATTTGTTAATTCATCAATGGACGTAGAAAACCCGGAGCGTTCCACTACCGCTGTAATATCTCGATGATTATTTAAAACTGAAACCACAGCATACCCGCCACTTCCATGGCCATATAACATAATAGGCAATCCCTCAAATTGTTCATCATCCTTTATTAGATGAATCGCATAGTCGAGATCAACAACGGCCTGCAAGTATCCACCTGTGCTTTTCCCCTCGCTCTCATCATTTCCCGTCCCATCATAGGCAAAAACAGTAAATCCATTTTCAATCATATAATTAATCTCAGGTAAATATGCATTATGACCCGTTTCAATTCCTGACGATACGATAATCACGCCTCTTGGTGTTTCATCCATTCGGTGCGTATACACGTAACCCGCTAATAATTGTCCCTCGTTCGATTTGAACGAAACAGGCGTCCGTTCTAAATGAGGAAAAAGTGATAAATCATATTTTAAATTCGTCGGCGTTTCATTTCTCCCTCCATACTGCTGCTCATATAACACGCCACTAATCATTAAAGGAATCCCCATCAAAAACAAACACCCTAAAAATATCCAAATAGCGCCCCTTTTCATCCGTTTCATCTCATTCCCCCTTTTACCACACTTGCCGTCCTCTCTTTCCTTATAAACAGGAATCATCCAAATAACTCCGATGATTCCTCACGCAAGGGAAGTGATTTTTCTCACAAGCGTTCTTACTCAACTACGTTGAGATTACCTCGCATCCTGTCGTAAATAACAATCCAGATGATTCATGACCATCGCTACATAACTAACGATTAAAAAAGAGAAGACGACTAACACACAAATGACAAAAATCATCGCTAGTTTTGTTAAAGCTAATCCTTTAATAAGTAATTGAGACAGGCCAAGCACGACCATCAGAATACTAAGAATAGACAAAACAAAAACTGTAGCAATCAATAATAACATCACCTCTGTCATCATCCATTCCCCCCATTTTCTATCGTTTAACTAATGAAATTCACTGGCGTTATCTGGTAACGAATTAATTCGATGCAAAAACTTTGAAACCCGCTCTCCTTGTTCTACATCATAGACGTAACCTAAGAAAACTGCAATTTCACGTGCCTGTCTCTCCACAAACGTCTTCATGTTGAAGAGACAATCCCAAATTCCTCCATAACTTTTAGTTGGATAAAGTAATAAATATTCTTGATAAATCGTATCCGGTAAATAACGTTTTAACCATCTATTTTTTCTTCCTAAATCAATCTTCCACTCATGCTTCATAGCAACTTTCCAACTTAAAAGTTTTGTCACCCCCTCTGTTAATAAGGTTTCATAGAGTGACCCAACAAGTGTTACCTCCTCACGATACAACGCTTTCGCCACTTCAATCTGATTCCACCAAATATCATTTAAAACGGCTTGGAATTCTTCTTCCGTTGGTTGTTTCACACATTGATTACGACTTGAAGACTGAGCTATCGGTGGTAACAGTTGATCTTTATCTAAAATAATTCGGCATAACGTCTCGGAAAAAAGAGCTTCACGTGATTCCTTTAAAGAGATAAATTCAAAATCAAGCCGAAGACCATCTTGAAATTGCATTTGAAAGAGATAAATAAAATCAGAAATTTTTGTTTTTTTGACGACTAGCAACTCACCAAAATCATTCATCCATGATGTTTTCTCAATATACAGCTTAAAACTGTTATCTCTCACTCCTAATCGATAATGATAATCTCTTAAAATATCAACCGGCGCATCCCGATTTAAACGCAATCCTGTTTGCATTAAAATTCGAATCCCCTCTTCGCATTTAGCAAATCTGAGGACTTGTTCATAAACACAATGAGACGAACGCATTTTTAACGTTTGATTCGATTGAGTAGAAGGATTGGTCATCACATACTTAGAAAAAACGCCTCCACCAATCATAATTTTTTCATCTAATTTCATCCCGAAACTCTTTAAAAGTTGAATCAATTCAAATTCAATCGAGCGAACCGTGATTAAGACACGAGGGATATTTAACACATTAAATACATAATCAATCGAAACGCTTAAGAGCTCTTCCATTAAATTCATCTCCATTAACGTTTCCTCGTGTTGATAATAAATCTCTACCGTCATCAAATCCGGCAAAGATTTAAGTTGAACACTCCCTAGGTTTTGATTTCCTTCCTTCTTCACAATCTCCCATTTAAAATTAATCTCCCATGTTTTTTTATCTTTTTCTAAAGAGAGGATTTGCCCATGATTAAGAACGAATTTTTCCTCATTATTTTTCTCAATTAGTTGGCAATGTTCGGTCTGTAAATTCATCTTAACCTCTCCCATCTTGTAAAAAGTCATTACCTTATCTTGTTATTAATTTATGTTTTTTAGCCCCTTTTATGTGTTTTCCTCCTAAAAAGCCGTCTACATTTTTCAACATGACTTTCATTTGATTGGACTTTTTTTCCTATTTACGCTACACTATTTTCATACGAGGAGGAATGCATATGAAATTTATTTCATGGAATGTCAACGGATTACGCGCGTGTGTCAAAAAAGGATTTTTTGATTTTTTTCACGAGATAGATGCCGATTTTTTCTGTGTACAAGAAACGAAATTACAAGAGGATCAAATTCAATTAGACCTCGAGGGTTACTACCAATACTGGAACTACGCCAAAAAGAAAGGGTATTCGGGAACGGCTATTTTTACGAAACATCAACCACAATCTGTTTTTTATGGCATAGGTATTGAAGAGCACGATCAAGAGGGGCGAACCATTACCTTAGAATACGAATCCTTTTACTTAGTTAATGTTTATACGCCTAACTCACAAAATGAATTGGCGCGATTACCTTATCGTTTACAATGGGAACAAGATTTTCGCCACTATTTGACGGAACTCAATTCCAAAAAACCTGTTATCCTTTGTGGAGATTTAAACGTTGCCCATCAGGCCATCGATTTAAAAAACCCTAAAACCAATCAAAAAAATGCGGGTTTCACAAAGGAAGAACGTGAGGAAATGAGTCAACTCTTATCTTCAGGGTTTATCGATAGTTTCCGATACTTCTTTCCTCAAAAAGAAAATTGTTATTCTTGGTGGTCGTACCGGGCAAATGCACGATCTAAAAACGTCGGTTGGCGAATTGACTATTTTATTGTCTCAACTAAACTAAAAGACCAATTAAAATCGGCGGCGATTTATCCTGAGATTCTCGGATCCGATCACTGCCCCGTTAGTTTAACACTAACCTTAAATTAAAAGCGGACAAGGCTTTACTTTGTCCGCTTTTAATTCATCTTCTTACCCTTGTTTTTGTCCGATTTGCGCCGGATTAAACTGATTAATCTCTAATAAATAAGTGATTTGATTTTGAAGATAATAATAATTTTTCTTTATTTCCCCTACCATTTTAAAGGTGTAAATGATAAACCCCATATTCCATATCAAACTAACAATCATCATCTTCGATGAAAAATAATACGTATACAACGTTGGTAAAAACAACGTCATTACTAATAGAATTGTGAGAAAAATAACTCCCCCCATATTCATCCGCAAACGCAAACTAATTCCGACCAACAAATGAAGGGTATCTAATAATTTATTGTTTTTCATTTCCAATAGTCGTTTAGGAATTTGATTTTGAGAACATTTAAAGGAGTGGCTCATATTTTTCATAATGGTTAATTGAATGAGTAAATACTGTCTAACCACCCCAATGACACCCCCGCAAGTTAAAATAAGTATTAAGATTAAACTATATGCTTGAACAGACTGACTCTTTAATAAAATACTCCCTAATATGATTAACGATAGAATCGTTCCAACATTAAATCCTTCTAAAAAAGTCGCAAATGATTTAGGATTATTCATCCACATCCCCCTTTCATCCTCTTCAGTGTAACATGTTGCTCCTAAGGAACTTGTCTATCCCTGTCAAGGAGTAATTTATGGATTTAAAGTGGGGCATCTCTTCCTTAACGCAGTGACTTTCTTTGACGCCTTATCATACCTTATGATAGAATCACTCGTAAAGCGTCAAAATATCATTTTTTATCCTACTGAGGGCATCAAAGAAGCGGGTTGATAACAGTATCGATTCTCTATTTCAATCACGCTTTCCTGTTCAGGAACAAGCATGGATTCTTCTAACATCGTGACTTGTGGCATCCAAAGAAGGTATTTCATCATATAAAGACTTCCACTTTGTTCATCAATAGAGGTTGCCGTCTCTAATTGCAACGAACGAGAAATTCCATCCACTAATTCTCCCATTAATTCATGGTGAGGGACGCATCCCATTAATGAATTAGCGTAATAGAAATCCGCTTTAGTCTTTACAAAAAACTCAACCCCCTCTAAGAGAGGTTCAATATTTTTAAAGCAAGCCGTCCCTAATTCGACATAAATGCCACCAAATTGGTAAAGTATTTCATAACGAGCCATATTCGTCTTTTGTACGAGATTAGTCGTCGCATCATAAATGTTTTGATTTTGTAGCTCAATCATGTTATCAGCGGTCCATAAATGATACTCCCAATCGGGATGATATCGTTTCCAAGACTCCATAAATGCTAAATATTGTCGTGGGACCTCTGTCCCTCCTAACCAAATTTGATGAATAATTTTAGGAATGATTTGACTCATGTCGATCGACTCCTTTCCTTTTTATTATTATATGCATCTTTAAACAAAACGTTCGTCATTTTCCCCCTTTTTTCTCTTTTTTTAAGCGACTTCACCCAAAATGGTGCTTGCCTTGGTTCAGCTAAGAAATTAACTCGAATAGTTCCTCATGAGTAATGACAAAACACCTAAATTCTAATGCGGTGATTCGGCTAGTTGTCTCAACTTTTGGTCAAGAGTCAATTCGAGTATTGAGCTTTTTTCAAATTAAATTTACTTTTTCACTCTTGCCCACCCGCCCATAAAATGTTATTTTTATCTTAAAACTAAAAGGAGGGCGAAAAATGGACATTATTACTCACCTACGCGTTTATGATTTAGAGGAAACACTCCTTGCTAGCGGGTATGCGATGATTGAAGACTATGAAGAAAGTACCGTTTCAACTGAACTCGCTTCCATCAAAAAAAATACACAAGATTCTCACCCTTACCGTCGAGCATTAAAACTTTTACGCGCTCCCTTAAATAGCGGACATTGTTCTTTCGCCAAAGGGATTATTGTGAATATGGATCTTACCTTTACCAATAAAGCGTGGATTGAATTTCAGCGTTATCATTTTGCAGATATCATTACCGGAATGAGTACGATGCACCGCATTAGTCAGTTTGACTTAGACGCTGCTTTTAATGACTACACAGATCCTGTCATTATTAACCGTCTAAAAGAACTTCAATCCACCTATCAACAAACCAAATCAAAAGAAGACTACCTTAGACTTCTCTATTCAACTCCATCTGGGTTAAAAATGACCGGTCGCATTACGACAAATTATTTACAACTGATGAATATTTGGTCCCAACGCCACCATCACCGATTACCTGAATGGCGACAATTTTGTGATGAACTTCGAACAAAACTCCCTTTCTTTGAGGAATTTTTAATTGCGAATGGACAACTCACATTAGATTGACTTCCTAACTAAAAAGCCCCTAATGAGCAGATTTTCAAACTATCTACTCGTTAGAGGCTTTTTTTAGGTGCTTCAACACCTACTTGTTTTTCTTTAATGCTCCTAAAATGCAAGCACCAACCACTGAACCAACCGCAATTGCAATCAAATACATCAACGCATTTCCAACGACTGGTAAAACAAAGATTCCACCGTGTGGAGCTGGAAGCGTACACTTAAATACCATCGTCAAAGATCCAGCCACTGCTGATCCAATCACACATGAAGGAATGACTTTTAATGGATCTGCTGCTGCAAACGGAATCGCACCTTCTGTAATAAATGACAATCCCATGACATAATTCACTTTTCCTGAATCGCGTTGTTCTTTTGTAAAACGTTGACCAAAGAATGTTGTTGCTAATGCAATTGCAAGCGGTGGAACCATCCCACCTGCCATCACGGCGGCCATCACAGCTTCATTTCCAGACTCTAACGATGCTATTCCGAAAACATAAGCAGCTTTATTAAATGGTCCACCCATATCAATGGCCATCATTCCAGCTACAACAATTCCTAAAATAACAGCTGAGCTCGTTCCTAAACTATTTAAGAATTTTGTTAAGCCTTGATTAATAAAGGCAACCGGTGGATTTATGATGAATGTCATAAGCACTCCCACCAATAATGTTCCAATTAACGGGTAAAGGAGGACAGGTTTAATCCCCTCAAGTGAGGCAGGTAAAAATGAAAAAGCTTTTTTTAGTCCAACCACTAAATAACCTGCAATGAATCCAGCTAATAAGGCACCTAAAAACCCAGCACCCCCGACGTTAGCTAATAATCCACCCACAAACCCAACAACCATGGCTGGGCGATCCGCAATACTCACCGCAATAAATCCAGCTAAGACAGGTAATAAAAATCCAAACGCAGCGTCACCGATTGTTTTAAAGAAAGCTGCAAACGGAGTATTTGATCCAAAATTCGCTGGATTTAACTCACGATTATCAAATAAAAATGCAAGAGCAATTAAAATTCCGCCCGCTACAACAAAGGGCAGCATATTTGAAACCCCATTCATCAAGTGTTTATACAACTGGCGTCCTAAACTTTCCGTTGATTCTTCCACGACCTCTTGAGGACCCGATGTACTATAATAAACAGGTGCTTCGCCATTTATCGCACGGGTAATGAGCTCCTCTGCTTTATGGATTCCATCCGCAACTTTCGTCTGAATCACTTTTTTCCCATTAAAGCGCGCCATTTCCACTTTCTTATCGGCTGCCACAATAATGGCATCACAATGCTCAATTTCTTCTTTCGTTAAGGCGTTTTTAATTCCTGCCGATCCATTCGTCTCTACCTTAATCGAAATTCCCATTTCCGCTCCCTTTTTATTTAACGACTCTGCCGCCATAAACGTATGCGCAATTCCTGTTGGACAAGCAGTTACAGCCAAGACACGAGGATACGTTGACCCTGCCGTTTGTTGCTGTTTTACCTCTTCCTCTTGTTCTTCTTTGAATGCTTCCATTTCTTTTTGATCAATCAATGCTAAGAATTCATCGACTGTTTTAGCACTCATTAATCGAGATCTAAACGTCTCATCCATTAAAATCGTTGATAAGCGTGACAGAACCTCCAAGTGCGTATTATTCGCTCCATCGGGTGCGGCAATCATGAAAAACAAATGGGATAGGCTTCCATCAAACGATTCATAATCAATACCGGCTTGGCTCACCGCCGCCGCTAAGCATGCTTTTTTAACAGCACCTACTTTCGCATGGGGAATCGCTATTCCTTCACCGATTCCGGTTGTACTTTGCTCTTCACGAGCAATAATTCCTTGCTTATAGGCTTCCTTATCACTTAGATTTCCACTCGCATTAACTAAGTCGACTAATTCATCAATTGCTTCTTTTTTATTCGTTGCCTGTAAATTTAGACAAATTGAATGTTTGTTTAATAAATCAATAATTCTCATAGTTGTCCCTCCACATTATAGTTTTTGTACACTTATTTCTTGAACCAATGCCATAATTTCATCGACAGTAGCCACGTCACTTGAAAATGCTGTTGCACTTCCACTAGCCGCCCCTAATCGAAGAGCCTCTTCATAACTTTGACTTTTTTCATATCCTGCTAAAAATCCAGCAACCATTGAGTCTCCGGCCCCCACTGAGTTTTTAACTGTTCCCGCTGGAACATTCGAACGATAAACATTTCCATTTTCAGCAATGAGAATGGCTCCGTCTCCTCCCATTGAAATTAATACATTACGAGCCCCCATTTCTTTCAATCGGTAACCGTAATGAAGTAATTCTTCAGTGGTTGAAATCGTAACATCAAACATTTCAGCAATTTCATGATGATTTGGTTTAATTAAAAAGGGATGATACTTTAAAACGTTTAATAGTAAGTTTTTAGTGGCATCGACTGCAACATTTACTTTCTTATCACGAACATACTCCATTATTTTTTCATAAAAATCATCAGGAAGTGTGGCTGGAATACTTCCCGCTAACACTAACGTATCCTCAGATGTTAAGGTATCTAATTGTCGATAAAGTTGATCGATTTTTCCTTGCGGAATTTGAGGGCCCATTCCATTAATCTCAGTCTCTTCCTGAGAGGTTTTAATTTTCATATTAATACGGGAATACCCGTCACTTAAACGGATAAAATCCGTCTTGATTCCCTTTCGTCTTAAACGATCCTGAATGAAATCCCCGGTAAATCCACTAATAAACCCAAGTGCACAATTGTTAATTCCGTGCTCATTTAAAATTTGTGAGACATTAATCCCCTTTCCACCTGCATAAAAATGTTCCGTACTCACACGATTCACTCGTCCTTCGATTAATTGATCTAAATTGACCACATAATCAATCGATGGATTTAAAGTTACTGTATAAATCATTTTTTCACGTCCTTTACTGTCGTTATCATTTCATAAGGTTCTAAATCCGAATTTCCTGTTGTCATAATAGTGGCCTCGTCTAACGCCGCAAACTTGATAAAGCTGACTTCTCCGAACTTGCTCTCATCCACTAACACGTATGTTTCATTCGAGGCTTTTATCGCGTTCTCCTTAATCAATGCTTCCTCGGGATCTGGCGTTGTAAATCCATGTACAGGATGGACGCCATTACTTCCAATAAAACACTTATCAAATCGATAGCGATTTAATGTAGAGAGAGCTTCATATCCAACCACAGCTTTTGTTTTGGATTTAATTTTTCCGCCAAGAATAAAACAAGGAATTTCATACTCAATTAGTGTCTCGACATGCGATAATCCATTGGTCACGACCACGATGTTTTTATCTTTTAAATATTTAATCATCTCATACGTCGTCGTCCCCGAATCTAGATAGATGCTATCACCCGATTGAACCAACGAGGCTGCGTTCTTTGCAATACTATCTTTTTGATCCATAAATTGATGTTGCTTATCGCTATAACTTTTTTCAATAAATTTATTCAAAACAGGAACGGCCCCTCCATGAACACGTTTTAAACAATTACGTGCCTCAAGTTGAATCAAATCACGCCGAATGGTAGACTCAGAAAAATTAAACTTTTCAACAAGATTCGCCACCTTTACAGACCCCTTTTCTTGAAGCTCCGTCAAAATTAAGTGATACCTTTTTTCTGTAATCAATTCCTTCACCTCACTTTAATCTCTAGTCACATTCCACTCACTCATCATGAGCCATTCTTTTTGGTTTGAAATAAATGAATGTTTTTGAAGCTTCTAACCTATCTTACCCTTAGTAAGCGTTTTTAACACCTTTATTTTAACGACTTACCTTCATTAAGTCAAGTATTTTCAACCAATTTCATTCATAAACATTTAAATTCATTCATAAAATATGAAAAAAAGAGAAGGACGCCTCCTCTTATCGGATTCGTTCCTCCCTTCTCATTCCTTCATATAATAAGATGTACCTAAACTTCACGGGCCAAGTAATAAAGGTGCCCATTGACGCCACAAAGACGCCACCCTTCTTGCCCTAGTTCATCTAGTTTTTGCTTAAGTGAAGCATTCATCTCTTTATTCGTTGGATTTAAAGCTGTTTTAATATCAATTGCTACGTTTTCTAATCGGTATTCGAATTTTTTCATCATCAAGAACTCCTTTAATCTTTTGATAATTTATTATAAGAAACTGATGATGAAAATATGCCTAAAAATTTCTTTTTTTAGTTAAGGGACTAAGCCTCAAAGACTAAATCAAAACTTGAAGCCTGGCGGTTCATGGCCGCTATCGCTAACGCCTCTAAACTTTGCGCCGTTACTTCCTCTACAGACCCTTTCGTTAAAACTTGAGCGTCAGAAAGCGAACAGACAAATCGTGTATAAATATGATCAACAACCGGAAATTTTACCTCTGTTTCATCACACGATAAAATGATGTTTTGGCGATTTCCTCTAATTTTAACATCCTTCGGACATTTTTTAATACGGTTGATAAATTCTTTCTCTGTTCTCATGCTTGAAAACCCCTCTCACTTTTTAATCAAACTGTCTTGATGTCTGTAGTATAGCACGTTGTGAATTACTTAACAATAACATTGTGAAAAAAAAATCAATCGAATCTTGTGAAAACGTACATCATCCACTTCTTCCCATCCATCCTTTTTAAGTAAGCGTTGCCAACTTATTAGGTGTCGGATTTTGTCTATCTAATCAACATAAAAAAGGAATCCCGTAAGATTCCTCTTCATTTTATAATTCCTTCGTCACAATATAGTGTAATTCTTCTTCCCCATCTGGCTGACACTTCACTTCTTTTTTGATTAATCCGCACGCTAAAAGCTCAGACAATCCCGCCTCTAAATCATGTCGTGCTTCTTCTAACTCAGAAAGTACGCTCAAAATATCCTCCACTTTTTCGGTGATTAAATAGATAAAGTAAATATAAATATTTTTGGCCGCTGGTGATAATTGAGGACTCTCTAAAATCGTTTGCGGAATATCCATCGTATTCTCATCATAATAAAAATCAAAATTTGTATAATAATAAGTTTTCATCTTTACTTCACTCCTTTAGCCCCTC
>DKYS01000084.1 GCA_002493395.1 Turicibacter sp. UBA7094
ACACCATTTGACAAAGAGCCATTTTATTCACCCTATTTTGTAAAAAAAGAATCTATAGACTAAACCATAGACTCTTTTTCTTATTTATTTAACTAGTGATCCATTTGGTAATTCATCAATAATAGTTGGTAATGTCAATGATCCATCATTTGAGGCTGCTAAAACCATCCCCTCTGATAATTCACCACGAAGTTTAACTGGTTTTAAATTAGTTACAACTAGTACCTTACGTCCTACTAATTGTTCAGGTTGATAGTGTTCAGCGATCCCAGAAACAATTTGACGCACCTCAGATCCTAAGTCAATTTGAGAAACTAATAAACGATCTGCTTTAGGATGTTGCTTACACTCCTTAATTTGCCCAACCTTAATTTCAACTTTCATAAAATCTTCAATACCAATTAACGCTTTTTCTTCCACTTCTTTTACCTTCTCTTGCATCTTTGGTTCCTCCGTGCTAGTTTTAACAGACTGTGCCATCTGTTCCTTGATGTATTCCACTTCTACTTCTACTTCCAAACGAGGGAAAATTGGTTTTCCTTTCGTAACAACCTTTGTTCCCGCTGGCAATGTATTAAATTTTGTTAAGCTATCCCAATTCATCGCCTCTTCACAACAAACGCCTAACTGTTCAAAGATTTGTGGTGTTGTACGCGGCATAAATGGTTCAATCATAATTGCGATTTGACGTAAACTATCCGCTAAATGAGTCATAACAGATGCTAATTTATCCTTATTTGTTTCATCCTTTGCTAATACCCATGGGGCAGTTTCATCTATATACTTATTAGTACGTGAAACTAATGCCCAAATATCGGATAACACCATACTAAACTGCATTTCTTCAAAATTATCCTCAACTTTTTTTACAGTGGACACAATAAAATCTTCAAGGTTTTGATCAAACTCTGTGACTTGCCCCTTATATTCTGGAATGAATCCATTAAAATATTTATTAATCATTGATACTGTACGATTTAATAAATTTCCTAGGTCATTTGCCAGATCAAAGTTTACACGCTCAACAAATGATTCGGGTGAAAAAACACCATCTTGTCCAAATGGTAATTCACGTAATAAGAAATAACGTACGGCATCTAGACCGTAGCGATCAATCAACATTTCTGGATAAACAACATTCCCTTTAGATTTAGACATTTTCCCGTCCTTCATCATAATAAATCCATGTGCAAAGATTTTTTTAGGTAATGGTAAATCTAATGCCATTAAAAAGATTGGCCAATAAATGGTATGGAAACGAACGATATCTTTCCCTACTACATGGACATCTGCTGGCCAATATTTATTAAATAATTCCTCATTGTCCGAACCGTATCCTAATGAAGTAATATAGTTTGATAAAGCATCCACCCAAACATAAATAACATGCTTTGGATCTCCCGGTACCTTTACTCCCCAATCAAATGTTGTACGTGAGACAGATAAATCTTGCAATCCTGGTTTAATAAAATTATTTACCATTTCATTTTTACGTGATTCCGGTAAGATAAACTCTGGATTCGCATTATAATATTCCATTAAACGAGGGGCATATTTTTGCATATTAAAGAAATAAGATTCCTCTTTAACAACCTTCACTTCACGACCACAATCTGGACACTTTCCATCAACTAATTGCGTCTGAGTAAAATAGGCCTCGCAAGGGGTACAATATAATCCCTCATAATTTCCTTTGTAAATATCACCGTTTTCCATAAACTTAGCGAAAATTTTCTCAACGAGTTCCTCATGACGTTTTTCTGTCGTACGAATAAAATCGTCATTTGTAATATCCATCATCTTCCATAGCTTTTTCGCAGCATCAGCAATTTCATCCACATAAAGTTGTGGGTCTTTTCCCGCTTCGGCCGCTTTCTCTTGAATTTTTTGACCGTGTTCATCCATTCCGGTTAAAAAACGAACATCAAATCCGCGCGCACGCTTATAACGCGCCATTGCATCAGAAGCCACTGTTGTATAGGCTGTTCCAATATGAAATTTTCCACTTGGATAGTAAATTGGTGTTGTAATATAAAATGTCGGCTTACTCACTAACTTCACCTCTTCAAAATTATAATGCCTTTATTATAGCATACTTCAAACACCTTTAGACATTAAAGTGAAGGAGAAGTTACATTCTCTTTAAAATAAACGATTTTCTCTATCACAAAGACCCCGATTATTCGGCAAATCCCCAATGATTTTTGTAAATTATCCGGGGATTATATCTATAACTTCACCTATTCTTTTAAGTATACAGACAGAAATAATATTTTACTACACTTCGACAATTAAGATTTGATACACTGTTGCTCATCAAGGAGGGACTCATATGAAAAATGCAAAAGGCCAGCTTACTAAAAGGGATATTACCTTAATCGAATATTGCCTTGCACATTTACCAATCAACAGTGAGATTGCTGCCGCTCTTTTTTATCCTAATAAATACATTGCCCAACGTCGACTCAATACCATTCATAATCTTAAACAACTCAAACGTACTGAAAGATTGGTCGTCAATCAACCTTATATCTATTACTCGAATAAAAAAGACTTAAAAAACTATCCATTTAGTCAACTTCTTTACGACATTCATTGCGAAGGTTTTGAAATCGAAAACTATCACTTTGAAAATGATCTATTAACTGCCCACATCCATAAAGAAAACGAATCGTATAAAATCAATGCCACACTGGCTAATCTCCCACAAGTTTATAAACGTCTATCACTAAAATAAGCATAGAAATCGCTAAGAAATTAAAAAGTAGCTATCTTAAACTGACTAAAAATCAATAATCATGAGAGCTAGGCGCCCCTTACACAAGAAGAGGATACAATAAAAGCAGTCCCAAATGGGACTGCTTTTATTGTATCTTTTAAATTTTTAATTCAGGGAAATTAATATTTTAGCATTTTTTTTAAATGTTTAATTATTCAAAACGCATTTTTTTTACAGCAATAACTTCATCACCTTTTTTATAAACACGAGGAACTCGATCACTAATTAGACACAAGATTTCATAACTAATTGTTCCAATTTCTCTTGCCACTCGCTCAACAGGCATTCCCTCACCTATTAATGTTACAATTGTTCCCATCGGAAATGGTTGGGGTAACCTAATCATCATTTGATCCATACATACACGTCCCACAATTTCACATTCGAATCCATTAACAATAACACGACGTCCCTGGTGTAATCTAATCCATCCATCCGCATAACCAATAGGTACAACCCCAATCCACTCGGCTTCAGAAGCCTCATAAGTCGCCCCATAACCTACTTTATCACCTTTTTTTAATTGCTTTATTTGGACAATATTAGAAAACAGCTTTAGAGCAGGTTTCAACTTAAACTGAATCGGAATAAACTCTTCATCAGGATTAATCCCGTAAAGTCCTAGACCTAAGCGAATTCCATGATCAAATTCAAACTCTTGTTGTAGTAAAGTAGCAGTATTTTCAAGATGAATATATTTAACGTCGCTTAAATCTAAATCTTTAATAAGCCGTTTAAAATTCTCCACTTGATAAGATAAATAATCTTTATCACAATCGGCTGTTGACATGTGAGTAAATATTCCCTCAATCTCAACCATAGGAGCCTTTTGGAGATTTTCAAAACATGTAATAACCTGCTCGATATCCGTTAATCCTAGGCGATGCATTCCACTATCCACCTTTAGATGAACCTTAACTGTCTCCTTTAATGGCAAAGCCACTAATTGCTCAATCCACATACTATCATGAGCTGTTAATGAAATATTATAACTTGCCGCTAATGGGACATCCTTTAGACGTGTCATCCCTAGAACTAAAATTGGAACGGTAATGCCTGACTGACGCAAACGTAGTGCCTCATCTAATCCACTGACTGCCAAACAATCAGCCCCAGCCTCTATAGCGGTTTTAGACACCTCTACATCACCGTGCCCATACCCATTAGCCTTTACGACTACGAATAGTGACTTGGTTGGATGTAAATCTTTAATTTGCTTCACATTATAAGCAATGGCATCAAGATCAATCTCTGCCCATGTATCACGATAAAACTCTTGCATACTCTCACCTATCCCAGAATCATTTTATTAATCAATATGGTACAAACGATATACCTCGTTTTTAGCGAGTTTTCGTTCTTTTGCAACACGTTTAATACTTTCATTTGTGCTAAAACCCTGTTTCACATAGTAATCCACATGTGCAATGATATCAAAATCTTGCCACCAAGCAGCTTCTTCCTTTTTCTCCACCGCTCCTTCAACAATGATAACCATCTCACCCCGTAATTCATCGACAACTGCTAGAACTTCCTCTACGGTTCCACGAATAAACTCTTCATACTGTTTGGTAAGTTCTCTAGCTATGACAATACGGCGATTTCCGAGAATCGTTAACATCGTTTCTAACGTCTCTTTCACTCGATGCGGAGACTCATAATAAATCGTTGTAAAAGGTTGATATTTTAAATCCTCTAATTCCTTCTTCTTCTTAGATTTTATGCGATTTAAAAAACCGTAAAATAAAAATGGTTGTGGAACTAATCCTGAAGCAATTAATGCAGATAAAGCCGCATTAGCCCCTGGTATAGGAACAACAGCATACCCTGCTTCAATTGCTGCTGCTACAACTTCGTATCCTGGATCCGAAATACACGGTAGTCCGGCATCACTCACTAAAGCAATATTTTTTCCTTCAGCGAGTAACGTGATAAGATGCTCACCCTTCGACCCTTTATTATGCTCATGGTAACTTGTTAGCGGAGTTGTAATTTCAAAAACATGACATAATTTCTTAGTATGTCTTGTATCTTCCGCCGCAATTAAATCTACTGATTTTAAAATCTCTATACATCGCGGGGTCATATCTCCCAAATTTCCAATCGGTGTTGCTACTAAATATAAACAAGCGCCGTCTTGTTTAAAACTTTTTTGAATCTCCATTCTAGTCACTCCATCTATTAATAATACATTCTATTATACTAAATTTTACCCCTTTTTTGGCTATCCGTCACGAGTAATTTATCAAATTGAAAATGAGTAAGAACATATTGCATCAGCGATAAAGAAAGCACCACCATTTCTTCAAAATCCTGTGAGACACTTCTTCTTAACGGCAGTTGATTCATAGAGTGGGTTAACTCAGAAACATATTTTTGAATCTCTTTTACACTACTAAATGGAATAATTTTCACCTCTTCCATTTTCTTGAATTTATTTCGCGCATATTGATGCAATTTAACCTCATACTTTATATGCTGAGCGACCGAATGATTTTGATTCAAATAATCGTTTGCATGATAAATGCAAGTATAGTCACAAAAAAAGTGAATAATAACCCCTAAATCTTCAGAAAACTTTTTTATACTCACAGGATGTGTTAGTAAATGGTTAAGCATCGAAAAAACAAACTCTTCATTATCACGAAAATAATGACTCATTCTTAAATACTTTTGGTGAATATCCGGTTTCACATTTCCGTAAATAAACCTTTCTCTGTGGATAAAATTTCGATTAATAGGTGATAACTGATCGTATAAAAATTTTCCCATTAATCGATGGGTATTAGCTATCATTTACTTTTCTCCTTTCTACATAACCGCTGAAAACAATTGCGCCAATGACTGAAGGGTTCTACTCTTAATTGAACGTTTTTTCCAGTCCTCATAAATAATTTCAGTTGAGCGAGAAAAATCAATATTGAAGTCATTCAGTAACGATTGAATTGATGTTGTTCCATATAGCATCACATTAACCTCAAAATTTAAATAAAAACTTCTAATATCTAAATTGGTAGTTCCAACCGTTGCTATTTGTTCATCCACCACCATCACTTTCGCATGACAGAATACCCCATTATAAGTGAAAATACGCACCCCAACTGCTAATAACGATTCAAAATACGATTGAGTTGCATAATAAACAAACTTTTTATCAGGTCGTCCAGGAACGATAATTCTCACATCAATTCCAGACAAAGCGGCATTTTTCAAAGCCATAATCACATCAAAATCAGGAATTAAATATGGCGTGATAATATAAATACTTTGATTAGCATCCATTATCATTCGAAAAATAGTCTGTTTAATCGGTGCAATCGTCGATTCAGGTCCAGAATCAACGATTTGAACTCCCCCATCCTCTTCGCATTTACTAAAATAATAATAACCATCGTTCTTCAAACGTTCACCCGTTGCAAAAAACCAGTCTCCTGAAAATAAAACAGAAAGATCGTGTACAGCTTCCCCCTCTATTAAAATAGATGTATCCCTCCAAAAACCAAACTTCACCGAACGATGAATATATTCATCACCAATATTAATCCCTCCTGTAATCGCCACTTTTCCATCAACCACTAATATTTTACGGTGATTACGATGATTAATCTTATTCGATAAAAATGGAATCCAAACTGGGTCAAATTCAGCAAATTTAATTCCCGCTCGCTTCATTAATAAAATTGTTGACTTAGACATTCTCCTTGAAGATCCCATCGCATCAATTAAAACCCTAACTTCTACCCCTGCTTGAGCCCGTTCGATTAAGGCTTGTACGACACGCATCCCTATCTCATCGCTATGAAAAATATAATATTCTAAAAAAATAAAATGTTGTGCATTTTTAATAGCCTCCAATAAAACAGGGAATTTCTGTTCACCATTTGTAAGAATCCTTGTCTTCGATCGAAAGGAAACATCATTTTGAGATGTCATCTTATTTAACTTAATTAGCCTATTTGCCTCATCACTTAGAACAGTTTGAATATCCGAATGATCAAACTGACAAACTGGCACTAAATAATTATCGCCTAACTGTTTCATACGTCGTCGATAACGGTAAGTTTCCCTAAAACCATTTCCTACCATAATATATAAAACTAACCCCAAAACTGGGAATAATGCAATAACAAATAACCATGGAAGTTTATTTTTAGAATCAGAATAAATAAAAATAATTAACCATATCAGTATTGAAACCACCGAAAGACCAATATAAATTAAACTTCCTGTAGCAATAGCCACGCTATCCACAGCAGACGAATAATAAAAACTTAAACAATAAACTGCTACTGTAATAACTGATAAAACTATTAATGCAATTGACCTTTTCACATTCTATCACCTATAGATAGTCTATCCATCTATGAATAGTTTATAACCTTATTTTCCATCTAAAAAAGCATCCCTTATTGGGACGCTTCTTCCTTCTTACCTAACATAAATAAGTCCAAAATTTCCCGACTATAATTGACACTCGTTTCATTTTCATAAACAAATAGTGGATTTTCAATTCGAAGATTACCAGGTTTCCCACCCTTAATCCCTTCAATTAAAAGCACATTTGCTTCCCTATTAATACGGGGATACACCAACCTCATTCGCTTCGGTTCAATCCGGTATTTCTTAAATGTCTCAATAATATCAATCAATCTATCCGGACGATGAACCATCGCAAATCTCCCCCCTTGTTTCAATAACAAGGAAGCCTCCTGCACAACATCATCAAGCGTTGCTAGCACCTCATGGCGAGCAATTGTTAAATAATCATTTTTATTCAGATTACTATCTTGATTAACTTTAAAATACGGAGGATTACAAGTGACAACGTCGTATGTAGATTTACCTATTTTCTCATGGATTCCCTTCAAATCCCCATGCACAATTTTAATTCTATTTTCTAACCCATTAACAGCTACATTACGTGTTGCTAAATCATAGGAAACATCTTGGATTTCGACTCCCGTAATCTCAATCTTAGGACTACGAAGGGATAAAAATAGCGGAACAGGTGCATTACCTGTACACAAATCTACTATTTTATAAGCATTCTTATTAAGCGTTGCATAGTTTCCAAGTAAGGTCGAATCTAATGAAAAATTAAACATGTCTGGATGTTGGATGATTTTTAATCCATCATAACCTAATAAATCGTTTAAAACCTCATTCTCTTTTAAAAAACACGTTTTATCTAACATTTTGAGCATCCTCCAACACAATTTAATTATACCGATAAAGGGAAACCCTTCATCTAATCGAAGGATTTCCCTTTATGCGAAATAACCGTAGATGTCTCTCACATCTAGGGATTAAAACTATTGTTTAATCCATTAATTGTTTTAATTCCGGATTAATTTTATGATCTTCTTTTTTTACTTTGCGGTCGAGTATTTTTAAAATCTCGCTTGCATCATGTTTTCTAATAGTATCTTTATATTCGACAATCACTGTCTCGGCAATCATATTAATCGAACGAACTCGTCCCTCTCCAAGCTCCGTTAAAACTCTATTTCCAACATCGGGTAACCGTTTCATCAACTCAACATAAGTTTCATTTTCATATTTTAAACAGCACAAAAGTTTTCCACAAATCCCGGAAATTTTTGAAGGATTCAGTGATAACTGCTGATTTTTAGCCATCTTAATAGTTACAGTCGCAAACTCCCCTAAAAAAGAAGTACAACATAAAACACGTCCACACGGGCCAAGTCCACCAATCATTTTGGCCGCATCCCGTACCCCAATCTGACGTAATTCAATTCGCAAACGGAATGTGTAAGCTAAGTCTTTAACTAACTGTCTAAAATCTACCCGTCCCTCTGCCGTAAAATAAAAAATTAACTTCGTTCGATCAAAGGTGTATTCACAGCCTAAAAGTTGCATTTCTAATTTATTTTTAATAATTAATTGCTCGCAAACTTCCATTGCATAGCCCTCATCAGCCTTGTTTTGTTGATGTTTTTGAACGTCTTCCTCTGTCGCAATTCGTAAAACCGGCTTTAATGGTAAAAATACATCTTCCTCATCAACCCATCTTGGCCCAATGACTACCGTACCAAACTCCATTCCACGTATCGTTTCAACTAAAACACAGTCTCCCATTGTAAGGGAAAATCCATTCGGATCAAAAAAATATTTTTTTCCTACTTGTTTAAATTGAACACCTACTACCTCATATTGCACGACTCAAATCCTCCTCTCATCCTTAAAAATAACTGATCAAAACAAAGCATCATATTCGCATTCGCTCTTAATCGCTTTTCTGTATCTAAGATGACCTGTATCTTATTTAAACACATCGCTACAGTGTTTTCCTCTTTGCTAGCCATAAGTGAGGGCAGATAAGCTTCAAAAGATAAATCCTCATTCTTACCAAACATTATTTTTAATACATCTTGATAATAAATAACCAATAAATTCAAATATAGAAATTGCGTATCCTTTTCCTTAAATAACTCTTGATTTTGTGTCAATATAACGAGTGGATCTAACTTCGTCTTTGTAAAACACTCTTCCGTCTTTAAAATAAGATGGATTAAGGAAATGAAAATTTCAGATTCCGCTAACCTAATCCCTTCATCTAAATTTTGGGTTAAAGATGCCACAATTGAGGCGTATTGATGAATCCCCGCTGCTCGGTACTGCTCTATCAATTGTTCACGTCCCATCGCCTTAAAGGAAAGAACAACGGCTCTAGAACGAATTGTTGGTAACAACATTTGTCTATTTTCTGTCAATAAAAGAGCATACGTATTTTTCATCGGCTCCTCTAAAAACTTTAGTAAGCTATTTGCAGCACCAATCGACATCTTATCAGCATCTTCAATAATATATATTTTGGCTGCATTCTCGGCAGCCATCCTTGAAAACTCCACCTGTAAGGCCTGAATTTGCTCTTTTTTTATACTATTTCCATCCGGACGAATAATGTATACATTAACATGTGTCTCAGATTCCACACTACGGCAACTTCTACATACGCCACAAATTTTATCTTCAGACTCACATAATAACATTTTAGCAAAATTTTTAGCAACCGACAACTTTCCGACACCTTTAGCTCCCTCTAAAATATACGCATGAACCAATCGCCCTTTACGATAACTATTGACTATAAACCGCGCTATTTTAGGTTGACTATTAAAAACTTGTTCCCATCCACGCACGTGTATCATCCCTCTTCGTTGGAGCACACCTAACCTTTTATCTGATCGAGGATTAAGGCACACACCTCATTTGTTAATTCTTTAATTGATTTTGTAGCATCTACGGATATAATACGACTAGGATCCGTTAAAACCTGCTTTTTATATCCCTCATAAACTAATTCATGAAAAGATAGATCTTCTAAATCTAAACGATTAACCTCACGCCCCTTATTTTCAGAGATACGCTTTAACCCCTCTTGTGGAGGAATATCAAAGAAAATTGTTAATTTGGGCATAAATCCTTCAATAGCAAACTCATTAATTTTACGTACCTCATCCATCCCAATTCCACGCGCGTACCCTTGGTACACAATAGAACTATCTACAAAACGATCACATAATACAACATACCCCTTTTCCATTGCGGGTCTAACCTTTTCAACCAGGTGCTGACGACGCGCAGCAGCATAAAGTAAAGCCTCTGTACGCCCATCCATTTCTGTATGATTACGATCTAAAATAACTTCGCGAATTTTTTCAGCAATTTTAATCCCACCAGGTTCGCGTGTATAAATAGCTTTTATTCCGAGTAAAGATAATCTCTCAATGACCGAATTTGCAACTGTGGTCTTTCCGGCACCTTCTCCGCCTTCTAACGTAATAAATAGTCCGCTCATCGTATAAACTCCTTTTCAAAAAAGAATAGAATATCAAACAACATTATCTCACATCTAAGCATTATTTAAAAGAAATTTGTCTTCTTAATAGAAGGCGTTTTACTTTTCTAACTCAAAGAGAGGAAAGATATGTGCTATAACTCCTTCTATTTTTTATTACCTTTACCCTTTTAAACAAATTTCAGCATACACGTTTAAAACTATTTAGATTGTAAAATACGCACTAAAGATACGCCTTTCTACAACAATATCAATAAAATAAAAAAAGAGCCATATAACCTATGAACTCTTTTTACTATCTAGTACGGCTAACCCCATTATACAAAGGGATCAGCTCAAATAAAATCGCTATTCTTCTGAAATTTTAACATCTAAAATTTGGTTAAATACGACGCGTTTTAATGTAGAATCCGTAATGACCAAAAGTTGTTCGTAATGCTCATCATAATGAGAGATTGTGCCTGAAACCTCAAATGATTCACCATTCTCGTCAGATACAGTCAACAGAACAGGTAATTTTTCCTCAAACGCTTTCCTTAACCCTTTATATCCTGTCGTCTCTTTATTTGTAATCACTTGCGTATATTTCGATAAATCCTCTAGATTTAAAGCATCATTCGGTTGAATCATGCTTTGCGTCGGATGATTTTGCCGACTAAATAATTTATTTATGAATTTTAGTGCCATATTTGCCTCCTGTATAATTCAACAAATAACTCGTTGCTCCCCTTATTTCACCCTATCTACTATAAATTATAACATAAACTCTTTGATAAACAAACAAAGACCTAATATTTATGTTTTCATTTTACCCTATTTATCGACATGACATACATTATTCTACTCTAATAATTATTATTCATTTTTATTCGACGGGACACTTAAAACCTCTTCGGGATATTCTACACGATATAAATAAAGGCCCTGTGGTTTAGCGGTATGTCCAGCTAATCGTCTATCCTTCATTTCCAATATGTACTTTATATCACTAGGGTTCTTCCGTCCTTCACCGACTTGAATCAAAGTTCCAACCATAATACGAATCATATATCTTAAAAAACCATTGCCAACAAATATAAAAGTTAGCTCTCCATTATCATCTAATAGTTCTGCTTTATAAATCGTTCGCTCTTTATTCACCTCGTCCAAATTGCCGCAAAAAGAAGTAAAATCATGCGTACCTAATAAATATTCCATTGCCTCTTTCATTTTATCTATGTTCAGCAACCGGCGATGATAATAAACATAATGACGATTTAAAGGGTTATAACAATTTAAGGATAGTTTGTAGCGATACTCCTTAATCTTTCCATGATACCGCGAATGAAACTCAGGATGAACTTCCTGACTGTCTAAGACATAAATATCTTCAGGTAAAATAGAATTAAGCGCCCTCATATAACGCGTTCCCTCCATATTCAACTCACTATCGAAATGAAATACCTGACCATAAGCATGAACACCAGCATCCGTTCTTCCAGAACTGTGTATCGTTATACTATTCTTACAAATCTTTTCTAGCGCTAATTCGAGCTCTCCTTGAACCGTTCGCTGTCCAGGTTGACGTTGATATCCATTAAATAAAGTTCCATCATATGATACTGTACACTTAATTCTTTTCATAAAATTCCACCTTAAAAAATAATTGCGCCTATAAATAAACCGATGCAAATTAAAAGCAACACGGTATCTGATATACGCCAACTTAATTGATTAATACTTGTACGCAAACGCCCCGGAACATATCCCCTAACCTCCATAGCATTAGCCAATTCATCAGCGCGCTTAAAAGATAAAATAAATAATGGGACTAATAAAGAGGTTAGTTGTACTACCTTTTCTTTAAATTTTCCTTCACTAATATCTACTCCCCGAGACGCTTGAGCTTTTAAAATTTTTTGTGTCTCTTCAAACAACGTTGGAATAAATCTTAATGCGATTGAAATCATTAAGGCTATTTCAGCCACAGGAAAACCTATCTTTCCTAAAGGCTTAAATAAAGACTCAAGTGCTAGTGTCAAATCCGAGGGGCGTGTTGTTAACGTTAAGAGAGTGGAAATAACTACGACAATTATTAATCTCACACTCATAAAAAAACCTAAACTCAATCCTTCATCATAAATTTGAATAGGTCCTA
Source organism: Turicibacter sp. UBA7094 (assembly GCA_002493395.1). Classification (GTDB taxonomy): domain Bacteria; phylum Bacillota_I; class Bacilli_A; order MOL361; family Turicibacteraceae; genus Turicibacter. The sequence goes on from DKYS01000084.1 coordinate 12,739, forward strand.
AGGAAAATAAAATTTCCCCTTGATGATTAAATAGAACTTGTAAAAAAAATGTTAATAAAATAAAGAAAAAAATCGGCTTTAAGCTCTTAACAAAATACCCAATAGGAATTTTTGTTAACAAAATCACTAAATATTCTAACAATACTAATATAGCCATAAATATCCAGCTATTAATCATAAAACAAGAAAAAACGAACAATGAAGTTGATAAAATTTTAGAACGTGCATCTAATTTATGCCATAACGAATGTCCCGGAAGGTACCTCCCTATCACAATACTATTCACTGACTATCCCCTCCCGCATAATACACTTTCAACTTGATCTACAAACTCTTCTGTCGTCAAAGGCAACTTATCGATAGAAAGACTTAATCGATTAGCAAACGTATGATAATTTTGAGCTGGAATTGGAAAATTAATTCCACATCTCTTTAATTCATCTATTTGTTTAAAAACATCTTCTGGACTTCCCTTTAAAGCCAATACCCCCTGATGCATAACTAAGACCTCATCAGCATATCTCGCTACTAAATCCATATCATGTGTTACTAATACAATTGTTTTCCCATATTGGCGGTTCAGTAAGTTAAACATTTCCATTATTTCATATTGGCCTTGAGGGTCTAATCCTGCAGTCGGCTCATCCAAGACTAATATATCCGGATTCATTGCTAGAATTCCAGCAATGGCTACCCGACGCATTTGACCACCGCTCAAATTAAATGGTGATTTTCCTAGCATTTCTGCGTCTAATCCCACCATTTGTATCACATCATAGGCGCGCTTTCTTGCCTCATCAATCGATACACCATAGTTCAGTGGACCAAACATAATATCCTTTTCGATTGTTTCCTCAAATAATTGATACTCTGGAAATTGAAAAACTAGTCCAACATGTTGACGAATTTCCTTTAAACTCTTATTCTTTTCAGTAGATTGAATAACTTTTTCACCAATCCGAATGACCCCACTACTTGGTTTTAGTAATCCGTTCATATGTTGAATAAGCGTCGATTTTCCTGATCCAGTATGTCCAATAATAGCTACAAATTGACCGCTAGGTATGTCAAACTCAATATCATACAACGCTCTTCGCTCCATTGGCGTACGCGCATTATATACGTGATTTACCGATTCGAATGTAATTTGCATAACTCATCCATCAACTCCTCATCATTTGTAACAACCTCTTTTAAAAGTCCCCTTTGTTTCAATTCGTACGACGCTTTCACAGCGAATGGCACATCCAGTTTTACTGACTCCAATAATTCTTTTTCTTGAAATACTTCCTTAGGCACGCCTTCTAAAATAATTTCCCCTTCGTTCATAACAATGATACGATCACTCTTAACTGCTTCATCTAAGTGATGGGTAATCATAATAATGGTTTTATCCCGATCTTCAACTAACTCATGAATCAGATTCATTACATTTTCACGTCCCCTAGGATCAAGCATGGCTGTGGCCTCATCCAAGATAATAATGTTAGCACCTAATGCCAAAACACCTGCGATAGCTACCCTTTGCTTTTCTCCACCACTTAAATAATGAGGCTCAGAGTCTAAAAATTTCTCCATTCCTACCTTTTGAGCATAACGCTCAACCAACTCATTCATCACATCATATGAAACGCACTTATTTTCTAATCCAAATGCAATATCGTCACGAACTGTACTTCCGACAAACTGATTATCAGGATTTTGAAAAACAATCCCTATTTTCTGACGAATAGTAGGGATTGTATCTTCACTCAACAATTCTCCATCAATTATAATCTCTCCCTGTTGGGGTTCCATCAATCCAACTAATAGTTTAGATAAAGTAGATTTTCCTGATCCATTATGCCCTAAAATTGTAATAAACTCACCGCTATTAATAGTTAAACTGTAATTTTTCAAAACAGGACTATCCGCATCATAACCAAATGTTATATTTTTAAGTTCAATCATTTTCCTCATCTTATACACCGCCCTTAATAAAACATTTATCAGCACTCAACTAAATCGAAATTCCATCTAAATCTGTATCTTCTCCACCAATAATTTCTATAACTAAATGATGAGGTGCACAAATAATACTCTGACCAACCTTCTTAATAGAGCCTATTTCTACACAATCATGGTCTGGACAATCAGCTTCTTCAATTCGAACTCCGTCTGCATTAACAATAATTCTATTATACCCGAGTTCAGTTTTAATCTCAAAAAGATGCTCTTTGCCATCTAACTTAACACGACTATATTCTTCCCCTTTTAGAGAAATAACAACTTCTCGATTTTCTTGCGATTGTAATGAAAATGTTAAAAACAGACCTATACTAATTACAATGACGGCAATAACTATATATATATCCAATCGCTTCATGGTTATATCCTCCACAACAAAATACTCATATATAACATTATAACAAGATTATCTGTTAATTGTTATAAAAATAAGTCATAAATTAATTCGATTTCAACAAATAAGGTTTCCAATTAATCCTTATCAGAAAACCCTTTCTATCTAACTACTAATTTTTAATAAATATCGAAAACGCTTCTTTCTGGTCTAACCTTAAAGGGAAAACAGGAGTTAAAATAAAAAAAGAGAGCTTTACGCTCCCTTTGAAAATTTATATCTTATAATTTTCCTACTAAGTCTAAGCTTGGTGTTAAAGTTTCAGCACCTGGTTGCCATTTAGCTGGACATACTTGATCTCCGTGCTCAGCAACGAATTGTGCAGCTTGAACCTTACGTAATAACTCATCAGCGTTACGTCCGATTCCATTATCATGAATTTCATAAGCTTTAATGAAACCTTCTGGGTTTACAACAAAGCTTCCGCGTAAAGCTAAACCTTCTTCTTCAATCATAACACCGAAGTTACGAGTGATAGTTCCTGTTGGATCTGCTAACATTGGATATTTAATTTTTCCAATTGTTTCAGTAGTGTCAGCCCATGCTTTATGTACGAAGTGAGTATCTGTAGATACTGAGTATACCTCACATCCGATTTCTTGGAATTTAGCATAGTTATCTGCTAAATCTCCTAATTCAGTTGGACATACAAATGTAAAATCAGCTGGATAGAAGAAAAATACAGACCATTTTCCTTTAATTGATTCAGAAGTAACTTCTTTGAACTCTCCATTGTGGTATGCTTGAACAGCAAATTCTTTAACTTGAGTATTGATTAAAGACATTATTATTTCCTCCCTTATTATCAGTAATAATTACTAATATCATTATATAGGAATTAATTTCTAAAGTCAATAATAATTACTTAAATTTTAAGTTTTTCAAAATAAATGACTATAAATACTCTCCCATAATTTTATCATA